>CAJJAX010000017.1 GCA_905182155.1 uncultured Pseudomonadales bacterium | reverse complement strand
CAATCCAATCGTTATAATCGTTTTGAGCGCATTCCAGAATATCAAACCCAAGCGCGCCGCCTTCGGGAAACCATTCCCGCCCCCGACTGAGTAACGTGCGATACGCTGCCCGCTCGGCGGTATAGGTGCTTCCAAGCGGAAGGTGCAACAGCCAAGCCCGCGCGACATCTTCTGTCGTAAGACTTGCACCCTTGGCTTCGAGCATCATCAAGGCCAGCACAGAATAATTCACATCATCATCGGGTAAGCTCGCCTGGAGCTGTCCCTTGCAACAGGCTTTGAGCAGCAACTCTGGCGCTTGATAAGGATCATAGGGAATGTAATCTCGCAGCGGTAAGGCCTGAACGCTGCTCAGGTAACCTTGTAGGGCCTCCGCGCCTGCTCGCATCGAAAAGCGCTCGACCGCTTTGCCTAACATACAGCCTGCAACCCGGCCTTGCCATGCGCCCCGAATCCGAGCGGCGTAATCGTTGGGTAATGGTTTTGTTTTCGTCATGCTCGAATGTCTCCCTGTGACCAGCCGGGGTTTAATCCTCAGCGTTTGCAGCGCGCGCTATGCCTTGCGCGTGCGAATCTCTTTGGCTTGCACAGCGCCCCTTGGTCCAGCGTGATACTTGGGGGCCAACAGACCAAAAGATTACCCCTGGTCAGGTCGCATAGGCAACGCCACCATCACAGGTGATTACTTCCCCGACGGTGAAGGCGCCGGCCCTGGAACACAGAAAGATCGACAGCCCGGCGATGTCTTCCGCCGTTCCCACCCGGCCTCGAGGGTTGTTCTTGGCAACACTGCTCCAGTCGATATCCGTGTCACCGCCACCGCCCACACCGGTGCTCAGCATCCACGTTGGAAAGGGTCCAGGCGCAATCGCATTCACGATGATATTTTCAGGCGCAAGGTGTAGCGCGAGGCCGCGCGTTAAATGATGCAGCGCCGCTTTTGATGGCCCATAGGAAAAGGTTTCAAAAACCGGATTTTTGATGCCATCGATCGAACCAATATTGACCACTCGCGCCGGGTTCTCTGCGGTGCCCGAGGCGCGGAGTAACGGTAATAACTTCTGGGTTAAAAAAAAACACGCCTTTAACATTGGTGTTCATCACTTTATCCCAGCCCAGTTCTGGGAACTCATCCAGCGGCGCGCCCCAGGAAACCCCAGCATTATTGATCAGGATATCGAGGCGCGTCTCGCGCTCGCCGAGCGCCGCGGCCAACTGCTGACAGCCCTCAACATCCGCCAAGTTCGCCGGTATCGCAATGCATTCACCGCCATAGGTTTCTTGCAGACGCGCAGCCGTTGCGACACACGCATCGACTTTGCGGGAACTGATGTACACCTTCGCGCCATTGGCCAAGAATCCTGCGGCGATCATCTCGCCAATGCCCCGCGACCCGCCCGTCACCAACGCAATTTTGCCTCGAATATCAAATAGATTATCTAACATTGCTTACTCCTTCCGTTTATCGATGTTTACCCGCGCAACTCGGCGCGCACTTTACTCAAGCCGAAGGGTCTTCGATGACCCCCGGTTGTCGCCAGCGCAACGCTCTCGCCGCCTGACCCTGACCGCCACCATAACATCAAGACCAAACCGAGAACCCTAGGCGTGCCCGCAACCGGCACCGCTTCTATTCATTAAAGATCGGCCGAATCACTAGGGTGCATACTAGGGTATCAATTATTGTGGTCTTGCTTGCACTGTTAGGAGTTGCCGTGGTTTGATCAGGCTTATCAATTTTTTGGAGTTATAGCATGCCCGATATTGCTAACGATCTGTACACCCTTGCCATGTCCGCTGAAGCGCAACCGCTCATGGATGCCGTAACCAAGCATATAACCGACAACGTGGCGCCGATCACGGAAGAGTTCCAAGCCCTTGAAAAAGAAAAAACCGATCGCTGGTCTTGGCATCCCCGTCAGCTAGAGCTACTCGACGGCGCCAAGCAAAAAGCAAAAGATTCCGGCCTTTGGAATTTCTTTTTACCCGATTCTGATATCGGCGATGGGTTAACCAACCTGGATTACGCCTACA
Organism: uncultured Pseudomonadales bacterium; assembly: GCA_905182155.1. GTDB lineage: Bacteria > Pseudomonadota > Gammaproteobacteria > Pseudomonadales > Azotimanducaceae > UBA9926. The sequence goes on along the minus strand of CAJJAX010000017.1, from coordinate 50,947 downwards.
TTGCCTCCGAGCTGGGTAAATACCCACTGGCCTCCGAAACTTTAAATTGCAGCGCACCCGACACCGGCAACATGGAAGTGCTTGAGCGTGTTGGTACCGAAGCGCAGAAGGAGAAGTGGTTGAAGCCGCTTTTGGCTGGTGAGATTCCGCTCGGCGTTTGCTATGACCGAGCCTGGTGTTGCCTCGTCAGATGCAACTAATATCGCCACCAGCGCGGTGCTCGACGGCGATGAGTGGGTGATCAACGGTGAGAAGTTCTATATCTCCGGCGCTGGTGATCCGCGCTGCAAGATTATGATCACCATGGTTCAAACAGATCCTGATGCTGCACCAAGTCGTCCCGTGGAGAGATACCCATACCAAAGGCCGATATTGAGTTGGAAGCTGCGCCCGATGCAAATTTACGGCCATGACGATGCGCCGCATGGGCATTATCACCTACGGTTTAACAATGTTCGGGTGCCCAAGGAAAATATTCTTCTGGGCGAAGGCCGCGGCTTTGAAATCTCTCAGGTCCGACTCGGACCCGGCCGAATCCATCACTGCATGCGCAGTATTGGCAAAGCTGAAAAAGCGCTCGAATTGATGGTTAAACGATCCGCCACTCGCGTGGCATTCGGCAAGCCCATTGCCAAACTCGGTAAGAATCTTGAACTGATCGCCCGCGCTCGGATTGAAATTAACGCAATGCGCTTGGCGGTTCTGCAAGCGGCTAAAGCAATGGACGTGCTGGGTAATAAAGAAGCCCGAGTCTATGTGAGCGCGGTCAAAGCCATGGTCCCTGAGAAGGTTTGCCTGATCATTGACCAAGCCATTCAAATGCATGGCGCAACCGGGATCTCCCAGTGGTCGCCCTTGGCGGGCATGTATGCCGACATGCGGCATCTGCGCTTCGCAGATGGCCCGGATGAAGTGCATCACATGGTCGTGGGCCGCGCCGAGCTTCAAAAGTACGATCTCTGGTAAGGCTTGACCCGAGTTATTGACTCGGCCTTTGGTAAAAAGACAACCCAAAGGCCGAGTCGATGACTGACCAATCCAACAATCCAACAATCCAACAATCCAACAATCCAACAATCCAACAATCCAACAATCCAACAATCCAACAATCCAACAATCCAACAATCAAAAACATTGCAGGCATAATCGGCTTGCTGATCGGTTTCGAAAAGATTTCAGGCCGCGCCTAGGTCGTCCGGCAAGGTCGTCCGGCAAGGGGCTCGGTAGTCCATGCGGAGAAGGCTCGCCGATTCCCCGATCTCCACACTGCCTGATTTTGGGCAGTATATTCTTCATAAGGCTGTTTTACAATAAACTTATGTAGATATTTAGGTAGTTTTTTAGTTACGTTATTGAGTTTCAATTGTTTTATTTCAATAGGTTAACGACATGAAAACGATAGATTCAGGTCCGAAGCACTTAATCAACAACCGTCGATTGGTCAAAAAATTGACGCGTTATCTGGTTTTGGCAACCGCCGCCGCGACGCTTGCTCCGAGCTATGGCAATCGTACCGGGTTTGAAACCCGGGACTCGATTTTCGCAGCCGCCCAGGAGGGCGTGATGCGATTACCGGAGATTAGCAGCTTGTCGAACCCCAAAATTAGCGGCACCCAACTCGATAATCGGGTTCGACTGGCCGCCTGTCCCGGGCCTTTAATTGCAGAACCGGCGAACCGATCCTTTCGAGGCGGCCGGCTCACCATGAAAGTCTCGTGCGAGACCCAAATCTCCTGGTCGATATACGTCCCAGTAACCATCACCTCCGATATTACGGTGGTGCGGGTCAATCGAAGCTTGGCGCGCGGGACTATTTTGAACGAGCGCGACCTACAAGAGCTGTTGGTACAGCGCGCGCCGGGGCATTTGCCAATCATTAACCACATTGAAGAGGCCATCGGTACGGCATTAAAACGCCCCTTGCGTGAGGGCACCGAGCTCCAGCACAGCATCCTGCAGGCCCCGGTTGTCATTAAACGAGGCGAGCAAACCGTTATCGAGGCCGGAAATGGTCAATTTACGGTTCGTATGACCGGCAAAGCGCTTCAGGATGGCGCCATTGGCGAGCAGATTCGCGTTCAGAATATTGCCTCAAAACGCACGATTCAGGGCGAAGTTCAGGCCAATGGCAGTGTTGCCATCATGCAATGGTAAAAAAAACTAAAGTTTTATGAAATAATGTCGATAACCACGGTACGCCTAGAAACCTTTGGCGGCAAAACGATAGGAAAGAATTGAAATGGCCATAGAAATTAAGCCAACTCAAACTGGGATCACCCAGTCACTGATGCAAAAGCCCCTCAAGGCCGAAGCAACAGCGGATACGACCGATCGTTCCACGAGGACCGATACGGTCACCGTGACCAGTGCTGCTGAGGATTTATTTGAAATGGAGAAGAAGCTTTCAACCCTGTCCGGCTCTGATGAAGCACGCGTTGCTTCGATTAAAGAGCAGGTACAAAATGGTTCTTTCCAGATCGATGTGGCAAAGATCGCAGAAAAACTGATCCAACAGGAACAGGAACTGCTTTAGTACCGAGTATCGGCACACCTATCACTAGGAGTGCTTTATGAACCAATTTGAACCCCATCAGTTTCGCTCTGCGCTAGCCAATTTGCTTTCTGCGCAGCAAGGCCTGCTGACGACGCTCGACGCGCGTATTCAAGACGAGCGTGAGGCGTTGAATAATCGCCAAAGCGAAGCCCTCTTTAAGCTCGCGAACGAAAAACAAACCCTGATGGCGGATCTTGAGAAATATCTCCAGCAAAGCAAAACCGTTGTGGAGCACTTAAAAACACAAATGCCGCAGGCGAGCACTCGGGAAATCTTCGACTGGTGTGATCCAACTGGCGCACTGGACCAATTGCGCCTTGAGGTTATGACGCTGACCGATGCGTGTGTCAGCAAAAATCAGCACAATGGGATTCAAGTTCGCCGCCAAGCCCACCAGGTCCATCGCGCGCTGACGACGCTACGCGGCGAAGACACGCAAATGACGGGCTACAGCGCGAAGGGCGAAAACTTTCAAGGCCATAAGGCCCGCAGCCTCGGCAAAGCCTAATCTGTTACACGCGGCCGGAGGGCGTTCGATATCCGGCCTAGGCACAAGCCCAATGTCGAACGCTCGGCTTAATCGCTGGGCGGGCTCTAACCTTCAAACCACCGCAGAGCGCGCTGGGCCGACTGCCGATAACCTGACATATCTCATAGCGCCTATCATATATACGAAAAATTAATAGTAAGCACTAACTTATCAGCTCTAGCCCACACCAATTCGCAGTAAATAACGCCAAGGTTTTGGTAATTCGCCGGATTGACTCAATGCTAACCCGCTCATTAAACCCGTGAATATTGTCCGAGTGCGGTCCATAAACAAGACACGGCGTGTCGGCGTACAGCGCAAAGACCCGTGCATCCAGATAGGCCAGTGACGTGATTTCTGACAAGGCGGTCTGCATGACCGATTCGTGTACCGTGGCCAACAAAGCCTCGGCATCACTGCCTGGGGTTAACTCATAACCCTCCGTCAGAAACCCATTAAATTCAACCTCCGGCGGGTTGTTCGACAAAAAAGGATGTTGGCCGGCAGCGCCTTGCAGAAAATCCTCTATCACGCGAGCCTGCTCTTTGGCATTCTCGCCAGGGTAAATGCCCGTTCTAACATCAAAGCTGCACCAAGACGGTACTGAACTGGCCCAATCGCCGCCTTCAATTTTGCCAACATTTACATTAATCGGCTTTTCAATCTCAGCAAATCGTGGAAACTCTGATTTTTTGGCATTGCGTTCAGCCTCGAAGGTCTTTAGCGCTTGCATCAAATAAGCCGCCGCATCGATGGCATTGGCGCCACTGCTGGCCGAGGCCACATGCACGGGGTAGCCCCGAACGTGCACCCGAAACCAAATCACGCCAACATTCGCCCGGACTAAGGATTCGCCCACCGGCTCCGTAATAATGGCCGCATCGGCCTGATAACCCCGAACCAACGCCGACAAGGCGCCGTTGCCGGTACATTCTTCCTCGGTGACCGATTGCAAATAAACGGGTGCGGCGGGCTGAAAGCCCAAAGATCGAAGCGCATCCAGTGCAAACAGGTTGGCCGCAAGGCCGGCCTTCATATCGCCAGCGCCCCGGCCGTAGAGCCAATCCCCGTCTCGATGGGGTTCAAAAGGGGGCGCATCCCACAAACTTTTTGGTCCGGTCGGCACCACATCAACATGCCCATTCAAGATCAACGACCGACCGGTTTGCTGCTGGGGCCGATGGGTCGCCACAACATTAATGGCCTGATCGTAATCGTGCGCGATCGGGGAAAACCCGGGATGGCGCGCAATGTCATCCGGATCGATCCGCCAACGATCAACGGCGTAACCCCGGTCACGGTAAGCCTCAAACAAAAAGTCCTGGCAGGTACCCTCTTGACCTCGGGTCGAAGGAAAGCGAACCAGTGCTTCGGTGAACTGCAGCTGGGCCTCGAAAGTTGCGTCGACCGCCTGCAATATCGCGTCGCATTGCGCGCTTGATAACGTTGGCATAACGACAACCCCCTTTAGCAGGATTATTTTTGGAATTTATAGGTGATGCCAGAAGAATACCGCAAATTTTGCGCGTCGACCCCCGATAACGGATTGCTGTCATGATCAAAAGCAACGGTTAAGTCCATTGAAAAGGCAGCGGTTAACTGCGTTTCGAATTTAATCATCGCAATACTTCGGATATCGCTGGGATCAGAAAATTTTGGTTGCACGTAAGCCGACAAACTCAAAGTGGACGCATTGGTAAAGTTCAGCGGAATCTCAGCGGTTAGATACACGTTGGCGCGGTAATTGGTTTCGGTTGTTGCCAAATCCACGAAACGCTCTCGTTCAGCAAAGCCGCCAATACCCAATAGCACCCGACGCTCGTCCGGGCTGCGGGTTTCAAACCGGTAGCCCCCCCCAATCAAATGACGGGCATCGAGCTTTTGCAATCGGTCCTGCTGGGTTTGCAAAAACCCCTCAATGCCCGACCGTGCGGTGAACGCTTTGACGTACCGAGCATGCAGAAAGCGATTGTCGGCGGTGTCCGCCCCACCCGAATCGGCTTTGGCGTAACTACCGATCAGCAGAATGGTTTGACCCGGTCGTCGCCACAATTGATGCCCCTCCAGCGAGAACGACTGCCGCGAATCATTGCCGCTGGCGCCGCTGAAATCGACGGACACAACGCTCAAGGTAGCGGCCTCTGGGGCGGCATAATATTCATCATGCACATCAACAATCCCAAGGGCGGTGAGCGGGATAAAGGGCAGCACCAACAACAAACTGGATGGCAATAATGATCGCAAAAGAAAATTTGCTGATGGCATTGGATTCATTTTGGGCACTCAATTTTGTTCGCCGCATTCTGACGCGATGACCTCCCGGACGCAAATAGCGCCTGCATACCCAGGTAACTCAAAAGCACGTATGATGCGTCCAAACAAAGTACGAGCAGTACATGTCAAAACCCACTCAAAACCAGGTCGATTTTTCAACCAAGCTTTACTATGGCTTTGGCGCCGTTGCCAATGGCGCGACGGCTAATGGGTTTAACTACCTGCTACTGTTTTATTACAGCCAAGTGATTGGGCTTCGGGCCGACCTTGTCTCGCTGGGCATTCTGATTGCACTCGTATTCGATGCGATCTCGGACCCAATGGTGGGTTATATCTCGGATAACTTCCAATCTCGTCTGGGCCGCCGACATCCCTTTATGTACGGCGCCGGGGTGCCCGTTGCCGCCGCATACTTTTTTCTTTGGTCGCCACCGGACCTACCTGAAACCCAACTGTTCTTATATTTTGTTGGCATGAGCGTGCTCATCCGAACTTTCATCACCTTTTACGAGATTCCAGCCACTGCGCTAGTGGCCGAACTCACCGACGACTACGATGAGCGCACCAAGCTCATGAGCTTTCGATACTTCTTTGCTTGGTGGGGCGGCCTGACCATGGCGGTCTTGAACTACTTGGTCTTTTTACCTGAGGAAAAGGGCGGGCTGGAATACATCCAAGGCTGGCAAAACTACGGCCTCACCGCCTCGATCATTATTTTTATTTCCATCTTTGTTTCTGCTGCGGGAACGCATCGGCATATCCCGAATTTAAAGCAGCCCCCACCCAAGACCGATTTCAGTTTTCAGAAAACGGTCGGGGAACTGAAAGAGACCCTTTCGAACCGATCGTTCTTTGCGCTGTTTATATCGGCCTTGTTCATGGCGGTGGCCTCCGGGGTTTCGACCTCCTTAAGCATCTATTTTTCCCGTCATTTTTGGGAATTAACCAGCAGTCAAATTGGTTACATGAACCTGCCCTACTTCCTGTCTGCGCTGATCGCACTTTGGATTGCACCGTGGATCTCGACAAAGCTGGGCAAAAAACGCGGCGGCATGCTGACCCTTGCCATCTCGTTTGGTATGGCGCCCATGCCTTATATTCTAAGACTACTCGGCTGGTTTCCTGAAAACGGCACCGACGCCCTGTTCTGGACCCTGGTGGTCTTCAATGCCCTTGAGGTCACGCTGATTATCATCGCAGCGTCCCTCGTGGCGGCGATGATTGCCGATATTGTGGAAGACAGCGAGGTCAAAACCGGCCGCCGATCAGAAGGCATTTTCTTCGCGGCCAACAGCTTTGCTCAGAAGGCGGTGAACGGCCTTGGGGTGGTCGTGGCGGGTCAGATTTTAGCCATAATCCAGTTTCCAACCCAGGCAAAGCCCGGCGAAGTGCCGGAGAGCACCATTGCAGACCTTGCGATCTACTACATTCCCGTGATCTTCTTCTTTTACATTCTGGCGCTTGCGGTTTTGTCGTTGTACAAGATAAACCGCGCGGGTCACGAGGCGAATCTACGCCAGTTGGCAGATTCGCAAAGCCCCTAAGACCGGATGACTAGAAGTTTTCAGGGATGAGCAAGGCCGGTGATGGTGCCGGGCCAAAGCGATGGCTATTGGTGAACCTATAGCCCTTGAACACGGCTCGCACCACCGCGCCCTGGCCCCTGTGCCCTGTACCCGAGGGCGCGGCAAATCAATCACCCCGGGCTAGATTCTAAAGCCCCCATGGGCCTTTCAAATCACACCCGAGCCGTGAGTACAGATTGCCTCACAACGCGGGCGCGCCGCCAAAACCAAGAACGTTCCCTGACCAGGCCCCAAAATTCAAAATACGCTGACGCTTAATTACCTTATAATCTGCCGTCGGGCATCGCTTGGCTTGCAAGCTTTGCCCGCCCCCTCTAACCCGGACAGTGGCGACCCTCTTTTAACGCGCCAAACAGGAAACCAACGCGATGCAATCTGATTCTTCCAGTCGATTTCTAATGGCGAATGCCGATATCCGGGGTTACATGCTGCAGCTCAATCAAACCTATGCCGACAGTCTGAGCGCGACGGATTATCCTCGGCCAATCCGAATTTTGCTCGGCGAATTCCTTGCAGCCGCTGCGCTTTTGTCTGAAACCATTAAGTTCAAAGGCCGCCTGCTGTTGCAGGTTAAAGGGCTTGAAAAAATCACCCTGCTGGCCGCAGAAGCCAGCAGCGAGCGCAGCCTACGCTGCGTTGCCCGCTTCCAGGACTTAACGGACCGCGATGCCCCCGACTTTGAAGCGCTGCTGGGATCCGGCACCTTGGTGGTCACTATTGAGCCCGAGCACGGCGAGCGATATCAGAGCTTAGTGCCGCTAACCGCCGCCAGTCTGGCCCAATGCCTCGAGTTCTACTTTGGGCAATCGGACCAACTCGGGACACAAATCATGCTGCAGTCGGACGGCGAGACCGCGACCGGATTCCTTCTGCAGCAGTTGCCGGCGCAGTTAGAAAAAGACGACACAAACCGCGTAAATCAATGGCAACACTTTAGTCTTCTTGCGGCGACGCTTACCCAGGCCGAGCAGATTGAACTTTCGGAAGCCGCCATGTTAAAGCGGCTCTTCGTTGAGGATGAGGTGACCCTGTTTCCACCCAAAGCCCTCCGATTTGCCTGCACCTGCAGCCCCGAGCGAATGGCAAACGCGCTGATCGCTTTGGGAGAAGCCGAGTTGCAAGCCTTACTGGCCGAACAAACCGAACTGACCTTGAATTGCGAGTTCTGCGGCGCCCAATACGAAATGGATGGCGCGGCCATTGCCGCTGAAGCGCGGGGCGACCGACCGGCGCACTAAAACCCCGCCGAGACAAACCGACAATTTTAAATGACGTCGCTGGGGTAAAACCTAAGGGCAACCACTTTGCGCCCTTTATTAACCCGCCAATCCGAGCCAATTTAAAAGCACGCTCACCGAGGTCGGGCCGCATTGGCGCGCCAATCTAAAAGCCTAATATCCCAAAGCAAAGCCTTGTTAGGCTGCCACATCAAGATTGTGCGTGCCGCGGCACCCTCTCAACCAGCAGCCGGTTCAACCTGACAGCGGGACGCCGGCAGTGGGACCCTCGGCCACTTGCGTTTGCCGGCTTACCCTAACTTTTGGAATCACGTGCCGCTTGCTGAATGCCCCCTGACGGCTCTGTGACCGCGCTAGCAGAGCAATCAACTGGCGTTCAACAAAACCCCAACCACTCAGGTGAGCTTGCGCTCGGTTCGCAGAAACACAAAAAAGCAGGCGGTAGCTGCGGCCGATAAGAGGTGCCAAATGCCATGCGCTTGAATCAACGAATCTGGATTACACCACGGATGCGCGGGCTTACCCGTTTGCCAAATGGCAAACGCGAGCAGGTAACTGCCCATTCCGAGGAAGAACCAGGGCCAATAATCGCGACGACCCACTGGCGCACTCGGAGCCAATAGGCCTGGCACCCAAAACAGCACCACCCACCAATACCGAGCGGGCTCGGCCCACATCTCAAGCGGCGTGATCCCAAAAATACCGGCCACGGCAAACCCCACCAAGCCGGATATCCAGCGGAAGTGCTGGGAGTGAAAGCGATACAGCACCTCCGAGATCACCCAAAAGGCGATGGACAAGCCAAAAAAATCAAGATTAATGCCCAAGCCCCAACCATAAACCGCCCGGCCGATCCCATAAATAATCACAAGCGCGGTATAGATCGTCAGCAATCGGATGCTGGTCCAACGCCCCATCGCGCCCACATTGATCAACCAGGGGATCAAGATATACATCACCATGCTGAGATTATCAGCCCACCCGCCCCAACCCGTGTGGGTGCCATGCATCAGTAAAGACCCCGGCCCAAGCCAAATCGCCGCGCCCGCATACAGCAGCGCCACCGGACTGTGACCAAACATGAGCCCCTGCCGGCCCGCGCGCACATCGCCGCCTAAACGCCACAGCATCCAGAGCCCAGCCACCATAAAGCCCAGGTTACTGAGCGCGTTCACCGGCTCATGAAACAACCCAGGCTGCACGCGCTCGCACCATCGGGAGACTTCGCCGACAGCTTGCTCGACGGCCGCAGGGGTGCCCCAACCTGACCAGCCAAACGCGGTATAACCCACAAAAAAGAGAATGCTTGCAAGCAAGCCGCATTGAAACGGCCGGTAGGCGCTGGCGCTCGTATTCATAACATCCTGATTCCTGTTTGAGACAACACACAGAGTTTCTCGAAGACTGCCGTCGATTGGAAGCCTTTGCTAACCTTGATTCGCCTCATCACTGCCTTTACCGCCTTTTCTGCCTTCTCTGCCTTTACCGCCTTCACCGCCTTTACTGTCTGCACTGTCTGCACTGTCTGCACTGTCTGCACTGTCTTCACTGTCTTCACTGTCTTCACTGTCGGGGCACCGTACACAGTCCTGACGATGCAATCGTGCCCAAGGCGCCCAAAGTAAAAAGGTAACCTTAACGCTTTGATCCGGGTCATCCTCAGCGCAAGAGGCTCGTGTTCGCGACCTTTTACCGATCGTTTCGATCTGCTCTGCATCCTGGCCGAGACGGGCGACCTAGCCATCTGCCTCGGCCAAAAGCCTAGACCAAAAGCCTAGACCAAAAGCCGCAGTCGAATCACGCATATTGCAACAGGATCACGGTGTTTCACCAATAAAAGACAACTGCCTGCGATCCCACCGCAGCCGCTGACCCACGCCAGGCGGCACCGAATCAAACCCAAAAAAAACGGGCAACCGCCCGTTTTTTCCCTAACAGATGAGGCCTTTAAAACTGATGCTTTAGCTCTAAACCAAAGCGCCTCGGTTCTCCCCAATAATCAGCCGTCATGCCAAGCGACGCGTCAATGCCACCAATCTCTCGGTCACCCGATTGGCTCAACATGGTTGTAACATATTCTTCGTCCGTCAGATTACTGCCCCAGAGCGACACACTGGTTTTTTCGTTCGGCATAAACCAGGTCACCCGGCCGTCCAATAACCAATAGCTTGGCGCTAAAGACGAAGGCGTATTAACCAGGGTATAGAACCGGTCGTCCTTAAAGGTCGCGCCGATGGAGGATACAACCTCACCGCCGCCATTGAGCGCCAAAATGTGCAGCAGCCCCACATCAAAGGACAAATTATTGCCGCTACCGAACTCGGTACCCGATAGGTCTCGCTCCTGAATGATACTGCCGACAGAACCATCCTCTGCGGTCACCGTGACATTATCGTCAATCGTAAACACATCGTAATCACCTGTTAAGTACCCAGCCGATACGGTCACGGACAATTGATCCGTCAACTGCCCCAGCAGCTCGAGTTCAAACCCGTTGAGCGTCGCTTCTTGGGCATTGATCAAGTCCGCGGTCGGCTGACCATTCACAATTCGGCCCACGGTCAACTGTTGGTTCTTGTAGGTATTATTAAACACCGTGGCGTTGAGTCGTAGCTTGCCATTGAGCAGTTCGGATTTAACGCCGAACTCAAGGTTATCGGAAACTTCCGGCAAGTAGGCGCGCATCCTGACATCTTGATTAAAGCCGCCGCTGGAATAACCCATGCTGTAGCTGCCGTAGACCATCATGTCGGATGACACCTGGTAGCTCAGGATGGCCCTTGGGGTGGTCTTGCTGTAAGAAACCGTCTGGAAGCAGCGATCGCTGGCGGCTGCAGGCACACCGGGTGCGAGCTCAACGGTTGGCATGCCCGGGCAAAAGTAAAAGGGATCAAAAGCGCCACCATAGAGCGTTTGGATCCGCGTAAAATCTCGATCATCCTTGGTGTAACGCGCGCCTAGGGTCAGGTCTAACTGATCGGTCAACGCATAGGTCATCTCTGCAAAGAAAGCCTGATTGGCATTCACCACGTCGTAGGCTTGATAACGGCTGCCATAGAGCTGCGCGCCCAGTGCGGCGCCGCCCAAGGTACCGCCCGCCCCATTCGGCGCATAAAACAATGGCCATTGCTCAGGCGTTGGCGCGCCAACCCCGCGGAAGAGCGGCACATCTAAGCCCTCTTGCGACGATTCTTCAAACCAATAAGCGCCAACCACCCAATCCAGCCGATCGGTCGCGCCGGTCATTCGGAGTTCTTGCGACAAAATCTCATTTTCACTGACGTTGTTTAGAATTTCCAAGAAATTGACTGTTGGCCCATTGCCCATAACCCAACCCCAAGTGCCATTGAAGTTTTCAATATTACGTTGCGCAGTGATAGACGAAATCTGAAAACCACCAAAATCGTAACTCAAGCGAAGCGACACGGCGTCCACATCGCTGATGGCATTTTCATTATTGGTTGTGTCCATCGAAACCGAGCTGCTGGTGTTCTCACAGTTGGCCTTCATATCGCCATAAACGCCGAACAAGACCGCAACGGAGGGCAATCCACCCAAGCCTAATGCAGCGAACGGATCCGCTGGGCCTGTAAACCGACACGAGCCGAGTGGCGCGCGCTCATCGGCCTCGAAATGATCAAAGGTTAACTGTGCGTCCAACGCATCATCTTCCCAGCGCAGGGCCGCACGATAAGACATAGAGTCTTCGTTACCGCGATCCATACCGGTAAAAGCATTGGTGATGATGCCATCGGCCTGGTTCATGCTGTAGGAAAACCGGGCCGCTAAATTTTCTGATATCGGCGCATTCACGACAAAACCGCCAGTGCGCTGACCCTCATTGCCCACCCCAACGTGCGCCTTGGCCTCAAATTCCTGTTCAGGCCGATTGTTGATGATCTGGATCAGCCCGGCCGTTGTGTTCCGGCCAAATAACGTGCCTTGGGGACCGCGCAGCACCTCCACGCGCGAGACGTCATTAAAATCGAGGAGCCCGCCTTGGGGCCGACTCAAATAAACACCATCGACATAGATACCGATTTTTGGATCTTGGGTGGAAGACCAGTTGGTCTGACCAATACCCCGCATAAAAACCTGGAGCGACGTGCCATTGACGGCGCTGTAATCAATATCTGTATTCGGGCTCAAGCGTTCAATATCGCGAATTTCGGTCATGTTCCGCGTTTGCATTTGCTCCGCACCTAACGCCGTAATCGGAATCGGCACGGACTGGGCGGTCTCTTCGCGCTTACGCGCGGTCACCACAACTTCCTCAAAAACTCGATTCACGCCGTCTTCGGCTTGCACCGACGTTAGCCCAAACAGGCCGCTCAAACCCAATACACCAACCCCGACCCATTTTATTCCTGTCATTCGTCACGCTCCAGCTATTTTTGCATCACAATGAGAAAGTCTTACAGTGCAAATGCCCATAAAGTTTGTTATCCCAACCCGCGATTAACGGCAACGGGATTATAGTTGCTTCCCCTCTACCTAGAATTACCAAACTGCAGGATAAATGTCCAACAAAGATTTTTATCCCCTGCAGGGTCCAAGCAGACCCCACAAGAATGCGGCAAAGCATTATTTCTAGACTGGCGCTTTAAATAGAACGCTGGATAAAACCGGCATGGCCAAAAAAGATCCAAAAGCGGCGCTAGGCCAGTTTGGATAACCCTGGGCCCAGCCAGCGGCCGGGCCCAGGGCTTCGGAACCAAAGCGTGCATCCCCTTGCCCTAAGGGCTGAGGCCATTGAATTCAACGGCGCGTGCCGCGCCTTAGCAAGATCATCCGCGCGGGCTAAGGCGCCGGCAGGTAAGCGTCTTTCAGCAGCATATCTTCTCGAATAGTCTTGGATGCCAGGTAATAATGAAGCGCAGACCAAATGTTGCCGCCAACCGCAAGAATCAGCAGCGAATAACGAATCGAATCAACCCCGTAGTCTGCTGAAAAGTAATCACTCAGCATGCCGGCAAACACCGGCCCCAAACCCAAGCCAATCAGATTCAGCACAAACAGCAGAATCGCCGAGGCGGTGGCGCGCATCTGCGGCGGCACTAACGTCTGGGTCATCCCAAAGGTTGGGCCGAGATACATCGGCCCAAGAATTGCCCCCGGCACCGCCAGAATAAGCGCCATAACCGGGTCTTGGGTGGTATAAAAAAAGACCGCAAAGGGCACCGACAGAAAGGTCGCAACACCCGGAAAGAGCATGTACCAGCGTTTATCTTTCTGCCCAAACCGATCGCCCAAGTAGCCCCCCAGGAAGGTCCCAATGACGCCGGTCAATCCGATTAAAAACAGATACGTTGAGGTCTCTGCCAAGCCGTAGCCATGCACGCGCATAAAAAAAGACGGCATAAACAACGCCACCCCGTAACCCACAAACGCATGCAGGGAGCCGGCGAAGGACAAATGCCGGAAGGAGCGCAAGCGCCACATAAAGCTGATGGTCTCTTTCAGCGGAATCAGCACTTCGGGTTCTTTTTGCTGCGCAACGGGCCGCTGTTGGCCGCGCAAGGGCTCGCGAATCGTCAAGTAAACCACGACCGACAAGATAATGCCGGGGCAGCCCACCAACAAAAAGGCCATTCGCCAGCCATAATATTCGCCGATCCAGCCCCCCGCTAAGGTACCAATCGCGCCACCAATGGGGATGCCCATGGCGTAGATGGCCAGGGCGGTCGCCCGTTTGTTTTCCGGAAAATAATCAGAAATCATAGAATGGATTGGCGGTGAACAACCCGCTTCCCCAATACCAACCCCGACCCGCGCCAGCAGCAGACCGCCAAAAGATTTGGCGGTGCTGGTCATCATGGTCATGCCGCTCCAAATCAAAATCGCGAGGGCGACAATATTTTTTCGCACACCCACATCGGCCCATCGGGCGATCGGTATGCCGGCGATGGTATAAAACAACGCGAACGCAATGCCGCCGAGCAGACCCAATTGGGTATCGCTTAAATCGATCTCTTCTTTGATCGGCTCAATCAGAATTGAAAAGATCTGCCGATCAACAAAATTGACGATATAAATCAGTAAGAACAAGCCCAGCGCATACCGCAGATAGCCTTTGCTGTAACCCGTATCCGAGAGTGCTTCGGTTTCACTTTCAATTGGATTCATCGATGGATTTCCTTTACCGCGCATTGAACACAACAACGCCAACAATGTTGCAGGCCTTTCGCTTAGCGACCGCTTAGCGCGGCACCCGCGTAATTAAAACTGAATGACTTACTCAGCCGCCACAACCTCAAACAGCCAAACATCTCCCTCACCCACCATGGTCAAAATCGCGTCATCACTGGCGTCTTCAGAACCGAGGCCATATTTCTTCGAAAATTTTCGCATCACTGCCGGCACCATCGGTTCATCCCACAACCGCTTGAGCCGTTGTGGATAAATGGCACCATCCACTCGAATCAAAATGGCATTATTCTCAGTAACATGGCTCGGCCACTGCTTCCAGATTTTACCCACTGCGGTATTCATGTAACCGCTCACGAAATAGAGTTTTTGATCAACCACCACCAACCAAATGGTGCGGGAGGTTTCAGGCGCCAGAGTTTGAAATTCAATGACGTCTCGACCTTCTAAAAATGACCAGTCCGACAAACCGCGCTGAGGTTCCCCCGATGAGAAAGCGCCACCTGACAGCATGCTGTAAGGACCATCCGAGAACCGCATTGCAACCAACACCGACGCAATCATCACAATGAGGGCGAGCACCGTAATGGCCAGCCAACGTAGCACCTTCATCTACAATCTCCTGCTTGGTTCTGATCCAAGACAGTAGCACACTCACTCTTAGGAATAAGCGCTATTTTGACCTTCCCCAGCGCCGCGATCGCGATGAAAACAACCGGCAAAGGGGTAAAGTGCTGCGGCGCTTTCGGCATTTCTTTTTTTAAAATTTTCTCTACATTTACGTGAAATAGCATAAAAAAAGAGCGGACCATATGATTGTCTACGGCCAAACAATCGAGAAACGCGCCTTCGAGGCGGCAACAGGATGGACCTTCAAGCCAGAAGGCGCTTGCAAGGCAGAGACCTGCATCCCATTGCCTTTCCCGACGGACACTGACGCCTTACCCGCCATCGCGCTGGCCGACGCCATGAATTTACCCTTAGCGCATGAACCGCAAGCGAAGCTTTGGGCTATGGGTCCGGATTCAATTGGTGGGCGTGCGCTGAGTTCGGCGAAAGCACCTGAACTACAACTGCCAGATATCGATGGCAATGAATTCAAGCTGTCCAGTTTGAAGGGTAAGAAAGTACTCGTTTATGCCTGGGCACCCTACTGAGGATGCTCTGGCGATTTGCCCGTGTGGCAAGCACTCAGACAAGAACTACACACTCAAGGTTTTGAACTCGTCACCGTTGGTCTAGATACGTTAGGCGCTGATGGTTGTCGTAATTTTATTGAAGCAGCGCAGCCGCAACACCCTTCATTGATTGACCAGCATCATGTTATGGCGGACTTATTTGGTGTGGTCAATATACCCAGCAGTATCTGGATTGATGAGCAAGGCAATATCGTGCGTCCTGCTGAAGCAGCACCCGCGCCACCCAAAGACGCGTCTGAAGACAGCGGGCCGAACATCGATCTGCCAGCGGCCGCCCCGCATGATGGCGATCATGGGGGAAGCTGCCCACATCGAAAGTGACCCGGCACGCTACCATGCCGCCTTACAGGATTGGATTCATCGGGGCGCTGACAGCCCCCATGCGCTCTCGCCGGAGGCGGTGACTGCCCGGGCCGGCCCCCAATCGGCTGAACGCGCCCTGGGCCATGCTCATTTTGAGCTCGCTTGTGAAGCCGTTGTACACGACCAGAAGGCCATTGCGGTTGAACATTTTCAAGCCGCCCACCGGCTCGTGCCGGACAGTTGGACCTATCGCCGGCAGGCCTGGTCGCTCGAAACCGTGGCAGCCGCAGGCCCGTTCGAGCGATTTTGGCAAGGTCCCCACCCAGATCATCCCGAGCAGTGGCCCTACCAGGGCGATTGGCTAACCGATATTCGCGCAGAAGGCCCGGCAAATTATTATCAGCCCTGGAAGGCCTGAAGGGGCCAACAAGGCGACGCCCCAACCCACTTTAAGCTCGCTCAGCTGGGTTTGGCGTGAGGTCGGGCGGACAGACGGTTTAGGCTCGTTTGAACGGGCCCCCGATGCAATAACATCGGTTGCAATAACATCGGTTGCAAAAATATCGGTTGCAAAGCATCGGTTGAACGACCTAGCCCAAAGAAATAGGGCGACAGCGCGCGATTCAACGCAGTGCTGACGGCTCAGACGCGTGCGCGCGGATCACACATGCGATTTACCCGCGCCGGCAACCCATCTGCCAAGCGGCACGGGTTGATTGAGCGGCTGTGGTTTTTATGGTGTAGTGAGCGCGCAATCACATTGCCCTAACCTTAAAGTAATGCAAGGAAACCACATGTCACTTGAAGTCATCGGTGCCGGATTTGGCAGAACCGGCACGCTCTCGCTCAAGTATGGGCTCGAAATGCTGGGCTATAACCAGTGCTATCACATGATGGAACTGCGACATCATCCGGACCATCAAGCGCTCTGGAAGGCGGCTCACCTGGGTGAAGCGGTCGACTGGCCAGCCTTGTTTTCAGGCTATACCGCAACGGTCGACTGGCCCAGTTGCAATCTCTGGCAGGAACTCAGCGCGGCCTACCCTGACGCTAAAATCATCTTGTCGCTTCGAGATCCTGAGAAGTGGTACGACAGCGTGATGAACACCATTTATGCCTCATCCAAGGCGCGCTTTGACAGTGATGAACCCGCTAATCATGCCGCCGGCGAATGGGCGATGGAGATCATTTGGAACCGAGTTTTTGACAGCCGCATGGACGATCGGCAACATGTGATTGATGTTTTTAACCGGCACAATGAAGCTGTGATAAAAGCCGTGGACCCTGCCAAATTGTTGGTTTTTGAAGCAGCCAGTGGCTGGCCAGCTTTGTGTAACTTTTTAGGCAAGGACCTCCCCAGCGAGCCCTATCCCCGGGTCAACTCAACCGAGGATTTTAAAAGCATCTGGCACAAGGCCTCAGAAAAACAATAGAGCCCGCCCGATATTTGTTAAGCCTTGCTGAGCTTAAGGTGATGCAGGAAGCGCGACGGATTCGGCATTTGTTCTTGGCCAATCAAGGGTGTTGGCGCCCGAGTCGCTGGGGTATGCTCAGCAAACAAGACAACTAAAAGGAGATCACTATGTCAGCAACCGGTAAATGGGCGGTCACAATGAAATCCCCGATGGGCGCGCAAGATGCAACGTTGTCCCTGACGGATGACAATGGCGTGCTGTCTGGCTCGATGGCAGGCCCTCAGGGTGAACAGGCATTTAGCGACGGCACGGTCGACGGCGATACTTTGACGTTTAACATTGCGATGACACAGCCAATGCCCATGACCATTGAGTGCCAAGCTGTGATCTCGGGCGATAGCATTTCGGGCACTGCTAAATTAGGCGCGTTTGGTCAGGCGACCTTTGAAGGCACTCGCAAGCCTGATTAGTGGGCTGCTTAGCGGCATCATCATACGAGGCGACGCCAAAGTCCTAGACAGCGCGACATCGCCGAGATACTGGCAGCGACCTTAAAGAGCCTGAATTTAATTGGCGTCAGCAGGGGTTTTAACGGCGTTTAGGTCGCGGCCGTTATAAGGACATTGGATGTCAAACTTACCGGTATCAACTCAAACCATGCTGGCGGCATTTTTAGATTGGTTTGCCGAAGCACCCCGCCCAAGAACACAATCTATCCAGGCTGCTAGGAGCATTATATGAAACTTTGGCACTGTCATGATGCAAGATCACTCAGGGCGCTTTGGGCCTTGGAAGAAATGGGCCTGCCTTACGAGTTGGAAGTCATGCCATTTCCGCCCAGATTTCTCCACGATGGCTATCTCGCGGTGAACCCGCTTGGCACGGTGCCTTACTTTGTGGATGGCGATCATCATATGACCGAGTCATCGGGGATTTGTCATTACCTCGTTGAAGCCCATCAGCAATATCTTTTTGGGGTCAGGCCGGAGGCGCCTGAATACGGCGCTTACCTGAATTGGCTGTACCACAGCGATGCAACGCTGACCTTTCCGCAAACGCTCTACCTGCGGTACACCCAACTCGAGCCCGATGAAACCAAAGCGCTCGTCGGTGAAGATTATAAGAAGTGGTACCTGTCGCGGCTGCGAATGCTGAATGCCCGGGTCACCGATCACGAATTTTTGGTTGCTGATCGTTTTACCATCGCCGATATTGCTTGCGGCTACGCCCTGTATTTAGGCGAGAACCTCGGTATTTCAGAAGCGTATAAAGCGCCGACCCTTTCCTACCTCGAACGACTTAAAGCGCGATCGGGGTTCCAGCGCGCCCAAGTCGCGCAACGCCAGGCGCCCGCGTCAGGCAGTGCTTAAGAAAACCTTGACCGTTGCGAGCCAGCATCCTGAGCGCACGGCAATCGACCTGAAAGCCGCGTCGATCAGCGCCATCACTGGTTTTTAGCGGAACCGATTATCTTAGGACTCGGCAAGATGTGCTAAGCCCGATCCCCCAGTAGCCGGTCAAAAAATCGATTGCGCAAATCCGAGGCGCTTGCAGGGTCATCCGACGCCAATAACCCGCATAACACCCTGACTAAGGTAACATGCCAGCCTTAGCCTTGATGATGACTGAACTCAAAAGACGAAGGCCCAAACCCGGAACCCAAATCGCTCACCCAATCAGGCACAACACGAACCATGAAAACTGCAGAATACGGAATCCAACTTCGACCCGGTAGCTCGGCAAGCGAAATCCTATACCGCTGCCTAGATACCGCCGTTCAGGCGCATCCTTCGGCTTTTGCTGAGATTGATTTTCCCAAGAGCGCGGCGGATTTTAAACGCCGCTACGTGACGACACTGCCTCGTTTTGAAGCCGCAAGAATCAACCATCCGGCCCGGGCAGACATTGCTCGGCTACTGGCTGAAACGTTTCAGGCGCACTTGGTTTACGCAAACGATGAAGGCACCCACCCCCTGCAGGAACACCTAACGCGTCCCGCGAAACCACTACTGCTCGAGCGTCTGCCACCAAATTGTGACCCAGGCTGGCAACCCAACCTGCATTTCCTCAAACAAGACTGGGCGGACCTTGCCTGCCTTGGCCAAGCGCTGTTATCAGCCAACATCGTCTCTCAGAATGCCAAGGTGGCCCTGGACTGGCTGGCGCAGCATTTGGGTGAACCGCATCAGCTCGACTTATCCGAGCGCAAGGTTGTGATCTTTGGCGCCAGCGCAGAGATGGCGCCCACCGCACAGTTCAGCGCAGCGGGCGCTGAGATTCTTTGGTTAGATCTTGCGCCGCCAACCGTGCTTGCGACCTCCCTGTTTCGGGGCGGTGGCGTACAGTTTCCTGTCGACGGCGCTGATTTACTGACCCAACCCGCCGAGATCCTTGCCACCATCTTGGCCTTTGCCGAGGGCCAACCGCTTGATCTTTGCCTTTACGCTTACGCCCCGGGCCAAGCGCGAGAAATGCGGCTCGCCGCCGCCATGAATGCCATCGTTAACGCCTTGCCCAGCGCGCTCATTCAGAGCGCCACGATGCTCTTGTCACCGACGACGGCGACGCCCTTAGATTCCGTTGATTTGCTTGCACTGACCCACCGAAAAGACAGCCGGCCAGGCTGGGAAGCGGCGCTCGACAAGCTGGGCTTGCTCGGCAGCGGTGGCGGCGTTGTACGACAGGGCGACCTTGGGGCGAGCCGAACGATCGTGGGAACGCAAGGTGCAAGCTATCAAGCGGCCCAGTATCTGGCCAAACTCATGACGGCCGAGACTTGGGTTCAACAGGGCCAATTTCCGAGCGATCAACGGGCGCCGCTGCGGGTGTCTGCCAACACGGCGCCGATTACCCAAACTCGCTCCATCGCCCATCCAGTCTTCGATGCGGCTTTTGGCGGCTCGGCCGCACTTGGTGTGCAAACCTTCACCCCGGTCCAATCGCAGACGCTGAACGGACTGCTAGCCGTGCATGACTGGCTGCATCCAACAGCGCCCCAGCCCGGCTGCATTCGGGTCCATGGCGGCATCCACACCTTGCCCTACCCGATGAATACCGCCCTTCGGGTCGCGGCGGCTATCGGCTTCGTGCAATCACCAAAATTACTCGGGGCACTGCTCAAACGATAAGGCCTTGCTCAAACCGTCATAGAAAGGGCCGAAACCCCGAATTGACGAACGCAGCCCAGGGTGAGAAGGTCAGAGCAACTCGGCCGATAAAAAAAAGATGACGCTTTTAAAAACCCCCTTCTGCTTCACCCCCTTGGCCTGCTGGGCCAGCCCCATCCCCGGGCGCCCTACCATGGGCCCATGGGTTTTCAACTCGCGACAAGCGCTCAAAACCCGCAGGACAACATCTAGTTTGGTTTTCGGCGGTCAAATTGTTTCCGTTCAATAGCGGCCGCCAACCAAAGGCCGCACCGGATCGTGGTCTGTCCAGCCCACCACGGCCCGATCAAAGCGCTATAAGCCATCGCCTCTTAGTTTTTACGCGCGATCTCGCCCTGGCTGTAACCAATAAAATTATCTTCACAAACCAGGAGCTCTGCTGTGAACGACTTTACCGGTGCTGATTTAATCGCTGAAAGCTTGGTCCAATTGGGCGTCGAACACGTCTTTGGCATTGTCAGCATACACAACATGCCCATCTTTGATGCGATCAATCGCTTGGGGAAAACCCAGATCATTAACGTTCGGCATGAGCAAGCTGGCACCCATGCCGCCGACGGTTACGCGCGCGCGACCGGAAAACTGGGCGTCATGATTGCCTCAACCGGCCCAGGCACCTCGAACACAGTCACGGGCCTCTATGAGGCGCAATACGGCTCGTCTCGGGTTTTGGTCATTACCGGCCAAGCAGAGACGGCTTTTTATGGCCGGGGCGTGGGTTATGTGCATGAAGCGGAGAACCAAGTGGCGATGCTGAAAACAGTCTGTCGCCGCGTCGAGAGTCCGCGCCATATCGAGCAACTGGGCCCTTGCTTGCAGCTGCTGATCGCTGACTTATTTACCGGCAGGCCGGCGCCAGGCGCCATTGAAGTTCCGATTGATCTGCAATATGCCGCGGCCAACCCGGTGCAACTGTCTTATCCAACGGGCACCCACTACCCGCCTGACCCACAACAAATTCGCGCCGCTGCTGACCGAATTACCCGCTCAAAACGGCGGATCATTATCGCCGGTGGCGGCGTGATTGCCGCGGGTGCAAGTGATGAACTTCAGGCTTTGGCCACCAAACTAGACTGCCCCGTGATCACCACTGTTGATGGTCGCGGCGCGATTGCGGAGACCGACCCGCGCAGCATTGGCAACTACTACAATAGCGCAGGCCTGTATAAAAGCCTTCATGAGGCCGACGTGACCCTCGCGATCGGAACCCGCTTCGCGGTTGGGGTGGATGGCCAGTTTCAAGCGCAAACGCCACCCGGCGATCTGATTCAAATTGATATCGATGGGCCGATGATTGGGCGAACCCATGCGGCGGCATTTCCCGTTTTGGCCGATGCAAAAGCGGCCCTGCAAGCCTTGATCGACGCCCTACCGGACGTGGACGTCAACGACGATCAGTTCAACCAAACCCTTTGGGAAGCCCGGGATGGCTTGCGGGCCTCCATGCGCCGGCGTCTAGGCCAAGACTTCCCAATCATCATGGACCTCATTCGGGCGAAACTGCCGGATGATGGCGTGTTTGTACGAGACCAAACCATTTCAGCCTATAACTGGGGGAACCAGCAGTTTCCAATTCTGCACCCCCGCACCTCCATCAACCCAACCTCTGGCGCCATCGGCCCCGGGTTCCCAATGGCGCTGGGGGCGGCGATTGGCTCTGGCAAGCAAACCCTCGTGGTCCATGGCGATGGCGGTTTTATGTTTCATGCCACCGAACTTGCCACCGCCGCACAATACCAAGTGCCCCTCATCATCTGCGTCTTCAACGATTCGGGTTACGGCGTCTTACGTTGGCTGCAAGAGACGCGGTTTGGTCGAATCAATGAGACGGACCTCGGCAAGGTTGCCTTTGCCACCATGGCGCGCAGCATGGGCGTGCCGGGCCAACGGGTTCAGAGTCTTGACGCCTTCGAAGGCGCGCTGACCGAGGCGATGGCCACGAGCGGCCCCTATCTGATTGATATCGATATGGCGCATTTTGACCCGATGGAGATTTCCATCATGCCGAAACAAGACTACGAAGTGGATGCCAATCTGCGGCCAGAAGCACCCCATGCGACATAAGCCTTGGCAAGACATCAAAACCGCCTTGCCGAACATTCATGGGCATCTCGGTGTTTTCGAAATAGGCGGTCGTGAAGGCGAGAGCCTGTATATCGGTTATGCCGGCGGCAACTCAGCCTTCGGTTTACGGGGTGAAATTCAAAAGGCGTTTTCGAGGATGCCTCGCGCCTGCCAGATTCGGATTGAGATTACCGCCAGCTATCTCAGTCGATACCGCGAACTGCTAATGCTGCACAAGGCCTATCACGGTGAACTGCCACCCGAGAACCCCAACATTCCCCTAGGCCGACTGAGTCCCATCTTATGAACCTTGAACTCACCGACGAACAAACCCTCATTATCGCCATGGTGCGGCGTTTTGTTCGAGAAGAAATTCTACCGCTGGAAATCAACATCGACCCGGATGCCGATTCGCTCGAACCCGAGGACCAAGCGCGATTGATCGGCATCACAAAATCGATGGGGCTGTATGGGCTTGATATTCCGCCAGAATATGGTGGGCCCGATATTGACCTGATTACCCGAACCCTTATCGCTGTCGAGATGGCGCAACATCGAGCGGGGCTGTATGCGCCTTGTTATGGCGCCTTTGGTGGCGCGGGCCTCGCGCAATTATTCGAAGCGACCGACGCCCAAAAAGAAGCCTACCTTTACCCAACACTCCGGGGCGAAAAACGCGGGTTTTTTGGTCTGTCTGAACCCTCCGGCGGATCAGACCCCGCCAGAGCCATCGAAACCAAAGCCGTTCGGGTTGGTGATGACTGGATCATCAACGGCGCTAAACTGTGGATCAGCGGCGCTGACCGCGCCGATTTTGGACTTGTTTTCGCACGGACCAGCCAAGACAAGGGTCGCAATGGCGTCACCTGTTTTATCGTTGATACCGACACCCCTGGGTTTCATGTCAGGCGTATCGTGCACACGCTTCGCTCGGCGCACTACGCGACCGAGCTGCAGTTTGAGGACATGGTCGTGCCCCACAGCAACATCTTGGGCGAGGTGAATAAGGGCTTTGCCATTGCCAATGACCGATTGACCCGCCAACGCATTCCCTACGCGGCCGGCTGCATTGGGGTCGCCATCAAAGCGCAAGAAATGGCCCTCGACTATGTGCCCCAACGGGAAACCTTTGGCGCGCCTCTGGCCTCACGCCAAGCCATTCAGTGGATGCTGGTCGACAATGATATCGATATCAAACAATCACTCTGGATCACCCTTGAAGCGGCCAGCAAGGCGAGCCAAGGCTTGCCGTATCGTAAAGAAGCCGCCATGGCAAAACTGGTCGCAACCGAAGCCGGCGGGCGGGTCGTGGACCGCTGTATGCAGATGTTCGGCGGCCTCGGCGTTGCCAAAGACCTGCCCTTTGAGCGCTGGTATCGAGAAATGCGGATCCGCCGGATTGGTGAAGGCCCGAGTGAAGTTCAGCGCCACGTGATTGCCCGCGAACTCTTAGGAGCGTCCTTGCGATAGGTTGGCCCTGCAAGGATTGATTTTGCTAGACTGAGCGCTCCTAACCAACGAGTCGATCCAATGAGCCTGACCTTATCTGCCGCCGTTATCCCCACCTATCAACAAATCCTACCCGCCGTACTGGGCTATCTTGAAAAAGCCCGCGCCCACTATGAAGCGGCCGGCGACGACATCAACGATGCGGTTCAATTAAAACTGATAGAAGACATGCAGCCCCTGCACTTTCAAATGGTGTCGGTGGTTCATCATTCGATGAATGCCTTGGTCAGCACCGAAACCGGGGACGCGGGCCCGCCTGATTTTTCGCTCGCGTTTGATTACGCTGGGCTCACCAGCCATGTTCAGTCGGCCCTGGACGCGGTGAATAGCGCGGACCTTGCGGCCTTAGATGCTCGAGCTGACAACCCCGTGGTGTTCCGCATGGGCAGTCGCGAAATGCCGTTTACCGCTGCAAATTATTTGCTCAGTTTTTCACTCCCGAACTTTTATTTCCACGCCACAACGGGTTATGACCTGCTCCGAATGCAGGGCGTGAAACTGAGCAAAATGGATTTTCTTGGAAAAATGCGTATGGGCGGCTAACCCCTCAAGCGTTAACGCGCGCCGCCGTTTCAGCACAAGTTGGGCGGCGGCCTGCGCTTTGAGCGCGCCACTTGTATTGCCCTCGGGCAGACTAAAACCGCGCCGCCGCCTCGGGCTCGACAATCACCTCGTTCTCGATGGCACCCAACCCCTCGATCTCAACTCGAACCCGGTCCCCCGGTATGAGCCGCGCCGGTGGACGCTGAGCAAAGCCAACCCCGCTTGGGGTACCGGTTAGAATCACGTCACCGGCTTCCAAAGTAAAAGCGGTCGATAAAAACTCGATCAGCTGATAGCAGTCAAAAATTAGATGTTGGGTATTCGATTTTTGTCTTTGCTCACCGTTTACGGTACACAGGATGTCGAGGTCATGAGGGTTGCCGACTTCATCAGGGCTTACCAGCCATGGACCCATCGGACCATGGGTATCAAAAGACTTGCCGATCTGAAAGGTGGGCACACGCATTTGCCAATCTCGAACACTGACATCATTGGCCACACAAAATCCGAGAATGACGCCTTTGGCCTGATCGCGCGAAACCCGTCGACAATTTCTGGCAATGACCAAGGCGAGCTCGCCTTCATAATCCATCGCCTGGCCTTCCTCGGACCAATAGATCGGACTGTTTGGCCCATTGGCCGAGGTTGATTGTTTGGTAAACACCAGCGGCACCTCGGGCAGCGCCATATTCGACTCTTCCGCATGGGCTCGATAGTTCAAACCAATTGCGATAATTTTCGGTGGTCGTTTGATGACCGACTCCAGGCAGACCCCTGCCAGTGCAAAATGCGGCGCCTGATCACTGACCTTTGACGCCATTGCAAGGGCATCGGGCCCAGCTTGAATCAGCGATAACATTTCGGTGGGTAGGTCAGGGCAGGCGATCGACAAATCAATGACGCCCTCGCCGCTGAGAAGACCCACCCGGGATTGACCCGATTCGCTAAACGTCACTAATTGCATACGCTTTCTTCCTTTCGTCCTTTCGTGCGCATCGATTTTAAAATAGTGCTGTTGCACTCACTCACGGCCAAGAACCATCTGCTAGCCGCGCAGCCCTTGCTGCACGACGCGCGGCGCCCTTGGCAATCGAGAACCTGATCAAGGCTTGACCGATTCTCGACGTCGAATCAGCGCGCCCCCGTGTTCTGGCTCGACGGAATTTGACTGAAAGCGATCCCCTTATCGGCCCGCATATCCTCTGGCAAGCCCAGCACGCGTTCGGCAATAATATTGCGCAGGATCTGATCGGTTCCGCCTTCAATCCGAACGGCCGGCGATCGCATCAACATCGCTTGAATTTGGGCTTGGCTGCGGGCGATGGCTGGGTCCGTAACCAGACCACCCAAGCCCTGCAAATCCACGGCGAACTTAGCAATGTCTTGCATCATCCCCCCCGCGACCAATTTGCCAATACTGTTCTCGGGGCCTGGGACCTCGCCTTTTGACAGCGCTGAAATCGCGCGCGCGCCGGTGTTTTTTAACCCAGCACTTTTGGCATACCAATCTGCCAGCTTCGATCGCACCGCTTGATTGTCGTTTGCCGGCCCGCTCGCAATGATCAGTTCAGACACCAAAGCCTGTATTTCAGGAAAACCAGTGGCAATGCTACCGCCAATGGCGAGCCGCTCGTTCATCAAGGTTGTGAGCGCAACTTTCCAGCCATCACCGACGTCGCCAAGACGCTGCACGTCGGGAATTCGAACATTGTCAAAAAACACCTCGTTGAACCCGCTGTCACCATTGGCCTGCTTAATCGGCCGGATATCCACGCCCTCGCTTTTCATGTCCAAGAAAAACATCGTGAGGCCCCGGTGTTTGGCAACCTCGGAGTCCGTACGGGTGATGAGAATACCGTAATCACTATGCTGGGCGCCGGAGGTCCAGATTTTCTGGCCATTGATAACAAAGTTGTCCCCATCGATGATGGCTTTAGTTTGCAATGCAGCGAGATCGGAACCCGCGCCTGGTTCACTATAGCCTTGGCACCAAGCCACTTCGCCACTGACAATTTTCGGAATATGGCGCTGCTTCTGTTCTTCAGTACCCACCTGCGTCGGCGCGCACATGCCTTGGCCGATGATGAAGGTCCCGCTCAATTTGCCATAGACCCCTTCCTCCTGGCCCCAGATCACACTTTCAATCGGTGTCGCACCGCGACCACCATATTCCTTCGGCCACTGGATGCAGGCCCAACCCGCTTCGGCTTTGGTTTTCTGCCATTTTTTGGCCTCGGCAATCGGATCAAAATCGCCGGTCCGGGTTGAGCCAAAGCCACTACCTGAGAGCGGAGCTTGTAAGTAAGCCGGCGCATTGTCTTGAATCCAAACTCGCGCGGTCTGGCGAAATTCCGTCTCGGTCTGTGTGTCGCTAAAATCCATAATCTACTCCTAGGCCACTGCGCTCGGCAGGGCATCGACTAATTTATTTTCCCACTCGTTTAGGCCACCCAATGCCAAGGCAAGGTAATTCGAGCGCCGATAAAATAGATGGCAATCAAATGCCCAGGTGAAGCCCATGCCACCATGAACCTGAATATTGTCCCGCGCGCACAGCTGAAAAGCTTGGGTTGCGGAAACCCGCGCGGTCGCCGCCGCTAACCGCAAATCTGGGGCGTCATTCTGCAGCGCCCAAGCCGCATAATAGGCATTGGACTCCGCCAGTTTCAACGCCACATACATATCGGCCATCATGTGCTTTAACGCCTGAAAGGAGCCAATCGGCCGACCGAAGGCAAAGCGCTCCTTGGCATACGCCACCGCCATATTGAGCGCTTGCTCAGCCCCACCAATCTGCTCAAAGGCGTACAACACGGCAGCCCGGTGTTGCAGGGTTTCAAGCATCGCCCAACCCTCGCCAGGGTTGCCTAACCCTTCACATTGGGCCTGCTCAAAATGGAGGCTCGCCGCGGCAATGGACGGATCGACGATCTCGATGGCAACCCGCTCAACACCTTCAAGCCCGGCAATCACCAAATCGGTGCCGGCAGCACTCGCGACCAGCACCACCGCAAAGTCTGCAGCAAGGCCGTGGGGCACGACCAGCTTTTTACCCGAGAGGGTGTCAGCTGACCGAGCGACTTTGAGATTGGTCTGCGTTGGCGCTTCGGGCCCTTCACTCAAGGCTAGGGTTCCAATCCATTCGCCAGAGGCCAGTTTCGGCAAATAGCGCTCCTTTTGGTCTGTTGACCCGAAACAGGTAATGGCCTCCGCAGCAAGATAGATCGAGGATGAAAAAGGCACGGCAGCCAGAACCGCGCCCAACTCCTGGGCGACCAAGCACAAAGGCAAGTAGCCCGCGCCAACGCCACCATAGGCTTCTGGAATGGCGGTGCCTTGCAGGCCTAACTCGGCCAGGCCTCGCCAAACCTCGGTTGCTTGCAAGGCTTCTCCCTCCATCACCGAACGGTGCATGCTTAAAGGGCTTTGTTCGCTCAGGAATCTGCGAACCTGCTCTTGGATCATTCGATCCTCGCTGGAAAAGTCAAAATTCATGGATGGTTTATTCCTTCTTTATTCGCTTTTTAATAATTTTTTAAAACCTTTTCTAACAAGCCTTTCCTAACAAGCCTTTTTAACGAGCCTTTTTAACGAGCCTTTTTAACAAGGTTTCAGGTCAATATCCCATCACGCTAAAGGCCATGACCCGCATTCAACCGCGGTTTTTCAGGATTCCGGATTTCATAGATTTCGATCGTATTCCCAAAGGGGTCTTGACCATAGACCGCGCTTGCGTCGCCGAAATCAACGGGCTCGCCAACAAAGCGCATGCCACAAGCCATGAGTCGTTTATATTCCGAATCGATGTCCTCGACCTCCACTGCAAAATGCGGGTAACCCAGGTCACAGGGTCTGGATGTGGTGTCACGACCATCAGGCGAACGGTACTGCCAGAGCTCGATAAAGCAGTTCGCGGTTTTTAACATCGCCATGTCGGCGTCAACACCGGTCAAGCCGATCGCTTGATCGACCAACGGCATATTGGCCAACGTGCTTCGCTGAAGCACCTCGAACCCAAACGCCGCGGTATAAAATGCCATCCCCGCGTTCAGATCCGGTACGCCAATGGCAATATGGTGGATACCTTTAATCACACGACAGCACTCCTTTTATGTCCGTACAACCCATCTTGCTAGACCTTGCAAGAGGGTTTGCACTACAACCCTGAACCAACGGGCTCGCCGCCTGTTTTTTCGACCCGATCGGAAAGTAGTTCGCGCCTTTTGCCACCCAAAAGCACCTAAGTCTGACCCGATCGCCTGACCCAGCCGTGATTGACGTCTTGCAGGCATCAAACACCGCCGCTTAGACTGAAGCACGTCCAACGCTTGAGTCCAACCCATGAAGTTATACCACAATCCAATGTCAACCTGCTCTCAGAAAGTACGACTGGTTTTAGCTGAAAAAAAAATCGAATTCGAATCCGTGGTGCTCGACTTACAAAGCGGCGCACAATTTGACCCTGGGTATCTGAAACTCAACCCCCAAGCCGTTGTGCCAACCCTGATCCATGAAGCAAGATCCGTAACGGAGTCAACGCTCATCAATGAATATCTTGAGGACTGTTACCCAGAACCCTCCCTGCTGCCCAATACCGCCATCGAGCGGTATCAGATGCGCGCCTTTTGCAAGCAATTGGATGAGGTGTTACATCCTGCCTGCGCTGTGATCACCTACGCCATCGGCGCGCGACCCGGTTTACTGGCCAAGCCGAAGGCGGAAGTCGACGCACTGATTAATAATATTCCAGATGAGGCTCGCCGAACCCATAGAGCCATGGTGATCAAAGAAGGCATTCATGCCCCAATCTTCACGACAGCCCTCGCACAGTATCTTCAAATTTTGGGGCGCGCCGAGGCGCGATTGGCTCAAACGCCTTATCTCGCAGGCGAGCAGATCAGTCTTGCCGACTATGGCTTGGCGCCTTATCTGCTTCGTCTCGAGCACTTGGCGTTGGACACCGTTACTGATCGCTACCCAGGCGTGAAGGGCTGGTACCACCGTATCCAACAACGTGCCAGCTACCAAATAGCGATTACAAACTGGTTACCCAAAGCCGCCGTGGCGGGCTTTAAAGCCGCAGGCAAAGCAGTGATTGCAGAAATAAGGTTTCCGGAATAGGCAGGGGCTTTAAACCGACTCAAGCTCCGCGCTGATCCGGGGAGCCTGGGTCATCCTTACAAAGACTAGCGCGGCGCAAGTCCCTTGTCTTCGCGCGACTTGTTCATTCTGACGGAATCAGAACTCAAGCGCTCGCCGAGGTCTTCTTCCTTAACCGTACCGGCCATATGAGCACCCGCGAGCTTGCTGTTGTACATAATTTTCTTCACGGAGGTTACGGACAAGACCGTTCTTAAAGGAGAATCTAAGAAATCCACCCAATAGGCTTCACCGTCTGGATTGCCAGGATTTAGCTTTTTGGCGAGCAACCGGTAAAACCAGAGCTTGGTTTCTTCATCATTGTGAAACTCACCGGTGCCTTTAAACGTGATCGCGCCACCCGGCAGATCGGCGGATACACCGTCGTTATAGCCTTTGCTACTGACATTAACCGACACTTTGGGATTGCGCTTTATCGCGGCTGTACGATGCCGATGCTCGCTAAACGTGATCCAAATCTTATCGCCTTCCCAAACAAAGGCGTGGGTGACCCCCACAGGCCAGGAATCCTTGGTCGCCCACATGAGCACACACTCCATAGAGTTGTGCATCATCTGGTCAACTTGTTCCTCGGAAAATGGATAGATCGAAACAATTTCGTGGTCTGTTGTTTTAGCCATACGGCCTCCCTTTATTTAGATAAGAACGCGCATTTCAAAACAGTCCGCGCTGATTGTTTTATACAGCATTCTCGTTCCGTAAGCTAGATTGACACAAATCGAGCGCGGTGCGTCATTCCAAATGCTTATTCAAGAAACGAACCAGCAAAGTGAAGTAATCCTTTCTGTTATCCTCGCTGAAAAACCCATGCCCTTCCTTATCTCGAATCAAAGTCTCATAAGACTTACCGGCCTCATCCATGGCTTTCATTAGCAGCTCCGCATGCTCGATTGGTGCGCGATCATCATCCTTACCATGCACGATCAAAACTGGCGCTTTTAGCCGTCTAATGTTGACGACTGGCGATTGTCGTATTTGTTCGGCTTTGTCGCTTCCAAGCGTTTCATCCAAGTAAATACTACCGCCTCTTTGAAACCGATAATTACCGGTGTTCCCACCGATATCGCCTTTCGTATAAAGCATCGGTAGCGAGTAAACGCCAACATAGCCTACAGCCGCTTTGAAAAGATCCGGCTCCAAAATAGGGGATTGAAGTGCAGAGTAACCACCAAAGCTGGCACCGACGATGGCAATTTTTTCGGGGTCTGCATACCCTTGATTAATTGCCCAACGAACCGAATCGATGATGTCATATTGTGTTTTCCTGCCCCACTCACCATCGCCCATATGCATAAAATCAAGCCCATAGCCGTCCGACCCCCGAAAGTTGATCTTCATCACCATGTACCCATGATGCGCCAGCACTTGGGTTTCTGAATCAAACCCCCAAGTGTCCCTTGCTCTTGGACCACCGTGCGGGATAATAACCAGTGGATTGTTACTTTCTCCGGTTTTCGGAAAAGTAATATACCCGTGAAGCGGCACCCCATCACGCGCCTTAATGGTCACGGCTTCGGTTTCTGCAAGAAGCGATCGGTCCACTTGATTCAGCGCTTTCGCGATTAACTGGACTTGCCCAGTGGCCCGATCAAAGAAATAAGCCATACTTGGCTCCGAGCCGGAGTAGACGGAAAAAACAACTTTCTTGAAGTCATCCGAAAAACTCACTCGACCAATGCCATAATTTGGGAAGCTTTTCATGATTGCACCCAAGATCGCTGCCAGTTCATGATTGCGATCAAGCATATGCACTTCTGGATAATTGGTCTCGGTCTCGACGGCAATTAAATGCCCTCGATGACTGAACCGCCGGCCAGGATCGGCAGTCGCGTCCTGAAAAACCCGAAGGACTTCATCCGTCTCTGGATTCCATTCAAAAAGGCTCTTTATCGACTCACCGGGTAGCGCCGCCGAAACAAGAAGGTTGCCGTTCGCCAGGACATCAAGCGGCGTGGCGCCATAACCGATAAGCTCTTTACGGAACGGACTTTCTTTTTCTATCCAGGCTGCTGCACCGGGGCCTCTATAATAAAATCGTCCTCGGGAGTTATCGTCTATACCATATGCAAACCTCATTTCTTTTCGATACAGGCCATCTTCAGAGCGTGAAAAAAGGGCTTGACCAAGCAGCGGCAACGTTTCAAATTCCTTGCTGCTGCACTTTTTTGTGTAGGCTTTAAGGGCAGAACAGTTCTGGCGCTCTAATACAGAGGGGCGACCTGGCTTACGATCAATACGATCAATAAAGTAATCGACCCGCCGCGAACTGTAATTAAAGACCGACGTTATAATCTCATTTTCGCTATATCGGCCCTCAAAGGATCCAAAGCCTTCGAATTTATTCTTCCCCGTGAAATCCATCACATAATAACGAAGCAAATTTTTACCCGATTCAGACTTCTTACTATCTTTTCGAATATTGATGAGTATTTTCTTGCTTGTGAGCCAGACTACTCGAGAAATATCGCTCCCATCTTTAAAACCTATCGTGTTAACGGTTTTAAAAGTTCTGGTGTCTAAAATATGAACCCCTTGCCGCCGTTTCCCGTTCTTTTTTTCAGTGCTCAGGAAGCCCAGCGCCAACAGTTTACCGTTCGGAGATATTCTGGTTGTCCAGATATCAGACCGCTCAGAAATAGATTTAATGAACGATTCATCCAGAAACCTGGAAGGGGCATCAGAAGCCGAGACCGAAACACTCAATATCAAAGCGGCGCACAAAACTCTGAGTTCAGCGGTAAATACCGATAGTCGTTTTAACATTTGAGATCCTTCCCTTTTTAAACTTGCTAGCTAACAGGCCTGCAGCATGGCCCTAATAATTTTACCATTGTTGATCTGCGATTAAACACCATCACCGCCGAGCAATGGGTTAGTAGGTCCTACGAGCAAGACCGAGCCTATTCATCGCCCCAACTCGCCATGCGTTACGCAACAAAGCAGTGAGCAACTTTACCGAGTGACTTCTTTGACCTTGACCTGAAACCCATCACTCCTGACCAATCGTTTTGAACCTAAAAATCCAGCCTTTAACTCAACGAGATCACCTTTTTTCAACCCATAACGGCGTGAAGACTGATCTGAAAACCGACGTCCGTCATCCGCGACATACGTCGCTCGCAATGTCCTGGACCAAATCACTCGGACGACCCGAAACCCATCCGTCTCGGCTATATCACCAATCACTACAGCAGCCGCGGCTTGCCGAATAACAATTCTTTTTTGAGTTGAAACGGCGGGGGCTTTCGCTTCGGCCATCTTTTTTTCCACCCTGCCGGCCATCGCATCGTAGCAAGCCAATCGTTTGGTGACGTCACTGATTGATGCGCAACTTATAATGGTCTCACTGCCAACCACATCGCTAAATAATAAAAGGCCAAGCACTAACCCGCTTGCTTTTTGCCAGAAATTTCCCATGCCAATAAACCTCTCTCGTCCATTAATACCTGTAGCACTTCAACCTCAAGACCGGCCTTCACAAAGTGTTCTGAAAGTTGTTGAATCGACGTCTCGTCTCTCGCAACCGAGATCATTTGTTGAAATCGCGCACAGTAATGATCATATTCCATTTGCAAGTCCGAAATAAATGCCAATCTTTCCTCCAAGGGCTGTTTTACGACCTGAAAAAACCGAAGCGCTGACGTCATAAACTCAAACATCGTGACATTCGGCTCACCCGACGTAGGTTGTCCTAGGTACCGGCTAGCGAAATCGTTGAGTCGCATTCTTGCCGCTTCGGCTTTCTCATCGTTTTTTAGCTCGGCGAGCGCAACATGCTCTGCTCGTTCGCTGATCGTAGACAA
Source organism: uncultured Pseudomonadales bacterium (assembly GCA_905182155.1). GTDB lineage: Bacteria > Pseudomonadota > Gammaproteobacteria > Pseudomonadales > Azotimanducaceae > UBA9926. Next base: position 17,456 of record CAJJAX010000017.1, on the reverse strand, counting down.
AGCGCCAAGCACCATTTTAACTTCTTCGTCTTTATACTCAGCAAGCGCCCGGCCAGACATCCGCGTCACAACGGAGTCGCTATGATGAAGCAAAAAGGCAAAGGGCGCCCGCGGCTTGAGCACCCTGGCAAGCTCTTTGACCGACACGGCCGTATCGCTATACTCAAACCCGAAGACCGAGACTGCAATACCCACTGCCTCATTCCCGAGCCCGGTTTCTTCCGCACCTTTACCTGTGACCAAAGACACCTCGTTACGGCAATTAACAAGGAACTTCCGAGCTTGTTCATTAACAGATATTTCAGCGGGGTCCAGGCCTATATAGTCAAGCCGACTATTGCTGGCGAGTAAACCGGTCAACAGAGCACAATTGCCGCACCCGATATCAAGCAGCACGCCAGTTTTAGGCCATTGATCTTGCTGATCAACTAACCATTGCCCAATCGCCCCTCGGTAACCTTCTTTAAAGAAGTCACCAAACGTTGTTGTATGGCCCTGTTTCCAGAACGCAGTCCAATGTTCTTGTTCTTTCATAAAAAAAAAAGACCCACTCTTTCGAGTGAGCCTTCCTTATCAAGGTACATCGTTAAGCTTGATTAGAACTCGAGCGTGTAATCCACATAAACCACTCGACCCGTAATCGGATACTGATTTTCATCAGCCATGCTACCAAACTGGTTCAACAATGGGCTTTCATCCGTCAAGTTGTTGGCACCAATTTTAAAGGTCCCCAACGTATCAAGATCGTAACCCATTGATGCGTTCAGCATATGCCAGGAATCGTACTTCTCATCACTGACCCTATCTCCCGACTCACCGATATAATCAACGGCTAGGTTCGCAAAGAACTTATCGAGCGTGTAGCTAACGGAAGCATTTGATTTCCATTCTGGGGTACCGAGTGTCCCTATAGCATCCGCTAGATCGCCTCCACCGTAGGTCAATTCGTACTCGTAGGTCATATATTGAGTGGCGTTCATGGCAAGTCGGAACTCACCAAAACTGGTTTCAAGCATCCCAGCCAACTGATAATCGACGCCGTTGTAGTTAAACTCCGTGCCGCCATTTTGGAAGCCTGCGCTAATCTCAATAACCAAACCATTGGAATTTCGCTGTACCGCTGGGTTATTACCACCAGAGTTAAAATCGACGTTCAACTGATCTTGCGCCGAGATATTCTCGATTGCATTACTCAAAGTAACGTCAAAGTAGTTTACAGAAGCTTTCCAATTATCGAAGAATGCATATTCAACACCAAAGGAGAAAGTTTCGGACTCTTCTGCTTCAAGGTCTGGATTGGAACCAATATAGGTATCAAACTGCCGTGAGGGACAAGGATCCTGTCCTGCCAACTGACAACCCCAGTTATCCGTCGCGCCCGAGGCTGAAAAAGACGTCAGACCATACATGTCTGACAGATTCGGGGCCCGGAAGCCTTCTCCCCAAGACGCTTTAACAGTCAAACCCTCAACGCCTGGGATTTGTGCAATTGCACCAAGCCTTGGCGACGTTGCATTACCAAAGTCTGAGTAGTCATCGAAACGAACTGCCGCATCAATCTCTAACCAATCGGTGACTGGGAAGATTGCCTCAGCACTGAAGGCGGTGACATCGCGATAGCCTTGCGCTGAGTTTCCAGCAGAGCCACCAATGAGACCCGCTTCAGACTGTGCATCAACGAGCGCAGCATAATCAACTTCAAAGTACTCCATTGCCCAATAAGTCTGAGCTGTACCACCACCCATTTCGAAGAGATCCCACTGGATACCACCGAAATATTTGGTCATCTTCTGCTTATTATCGTCGAGTGTTGTTGCTTTCAAGTTCGCAACGAACGTGTCGAAATCAGAAATATCATATGCGATGTTGTATTCCAGACCTGCATAACTCAGATAAGACCGACCTACTGACATCGAGCGGTACTCGGAAAAAGTTGCGTACACTTCCCAGCTAATGTCGTCAGAAAGGTCGCCGTCTAAACCGATATCAATGTTAATCAGATCATCGTTAACCACGTTATCGCGGGTTCCGATATCCGTCCAACGAAAGTATCCGCCCGTTGCACCAACCGTGTTTCTTGGATCACCAGGGATCGTAGGCCCGGGCGCTGCAGGTGGCGCATAACGTCCAAAGGACTCGTTGTTAGCAAACAAAATATCAACGGTCGCATCAATATCGTCCGTCAACTCATACTCTGCATTGACATAGGCATTTAAGCGATGGACGCTCGCACGGTTTGCAGATACCAGCGCATAAGCATAGCCACAATAAAAGCCAGTATCCGGACCAAACACAAGGTCAGATTTCATTGGGCCTTGGAAACCGTTTTCTTCTGAACAATTCCCACCCGGATGAACCTGCCAAGTCGTTTCGTCAGTTGGATCAAACGCCGCACCGGTATAGATCGGATTTGGATACAACGTATAACCATAAAACGATATGCCTTCCGTTTCTGCATAACCCGTAATGTAGCCATCACCATCTGAATCGCTCTTTCTTGCTGCCGTAAATGAGCGATCACCATCATAAACCTCGTCTCGCGCATCGTACTCTATGGCAACTGAAACACTGCCACGATCGGATGAAGCACCGATTTGCAATGACAAACTCTCTTCAACCCCACCATCACGATCTCGATCACCGTAACGGGCATTGAGCCTGAAACCATCATAGCCTTTTCGCATGATGATATTGATTACACCGGTTACCGCGTCTGAACCGTATACCGCAGACGCACCATCCGCGATTAGTTCTATCCGGTCAACGGCGCTGAAAGGGATCATATTCAAGTTAACCGAACCACCCCCACCCAAAGATGGAGAGCCAGTTATCCGCTTACCATTCACGAGCACTAGTGCTCGTGACGCACCCAATCCGCGAAGGTTGAATGTCGCGTTCGACTGCGCGCCGTTACCTGAGGATTCTCGAAACGAACCGAACGAGTTTAGGTTAGACGTTCTTAAGGCATCGGCGACCGAAATATCCCCGGTAATTCGCATATCCTCAGCTGTAATCGTGATCACTTCTTGAGAAGCTGAGTTCAGCGTTCGCTTAATGCGCGAACCGGTAACAACCACTTCCTCTAACGCATCCGCATCATCGCCTTCTTCAGCGAGAACCAAACCGCTGTGCCCCATTGCCAGACCAGTAGAAAGGCCCAGTGCTAGTCGAACGCATGTTCTAAGACTATCTTTTCTAAACATAAGACTTACTCTCTTTAACGTAACTTCCCATTCTTTTTCCATCATCCCTCGATTACGCTTGCTATACTTTAAAAAAAGCAATGCAGAATCAAGGTCGATGGCCATTTTTTGGCGGTATCCTTGCTGGAATAACTCCCCTAACCGGCAAGGGTATTGCACCCTGAAGTTCTATCTGGAGTAATCTTAAGAATTCAATCTTTATTTGCTAATTTTTTCATTCTTTCTAAAGAACCTTCGCCTCGTTATTGCCAAACCTTTTGCCTAAAACAATCCGTTTAAGGACTCGGCAATACATCGAAGGCGATCACCATTCGCTCCCCCTTTCCGATAAAGGCTACGGTCTCATGCCACAAGTAACTCGGGAATACGACCAATCTACCAGGCTTTGGCTCAACAAACGCACTGGGCGAAAGATGACTCGGCACGGTAACGCCCGGTCGACCGAGGCCTAAGAATCCCTCGTTTTCGCCATTGCGCTGCTCGATGGCTTCTGGAACACTGACGTAATACACACAACTCAACCAGCCTTTGCTATGAACGTGGGGCACATGATGACCCAGCTCAGCAACTTTAATCGACCAGGAGGATTCGAGTCTTACACCGCCGGTTTTCCTCCCGTCAAAATAGACGCCGCCGAATCCAGGCGTTGTTTGTAAAAAACTTAAAATTTCTTGCTCAAGCACGCGCCACAGACGATTCAGCGGCGAAAAACTTAGGTCGAACAAATTTCCGGCGGTCTGCGTACCGTCGAGAACACTTTGCCCCAGGGGCGCTCGTTGAAAGCAATGCTGATCATTCAGCCAAACCTCAAGCAGCGTATTAAGCCGAAAGAGCTCAGCATTGCCAACGCTATCGCCAAGATCTACAACTTGAAAAGGCACTGCATCAAAAAATAGCCTGCGGTGTTTTTCAGGATCAACGATTCTCAATGCTGTTTCTAACAACGCCAGCCAATATTGTTGATTTGCATCTTGATCGAGCAACCGCTCAATAACCTCTATTGCCGCAGCAAAGTGACCTTGCCCCATCAGCGCAACCGCCAGCCATTCGCCATAATCATCTGACTGTAACGCAATCAACTGCATCATTTCAGAGAAGCATCCTGTGCTATTCCACAAGTTGAGCTGAGCCAGCATTAAGTCTCGCGCATCCGTTAACAATGCGCCTGAGGCCAGATCAATCAACTGCTGCGCACGGGCATACTCACCCGTAGACACCAAAAAATTGAGGTAATCTGCTTGCAAGTCTAAAGGCAGGCTCGAATAATCTAGGCGCTCATAGGATGCAAGGAAACCATCTGAACCTAATTCATAAGCGAGACTAGCCTTCAGCTTATACAGCGCGCGATCGAGCATTCCGCGATCCACACATTCCGCGAGCCAAGATGTAGCGTCTTCAACTCGCCCTAGGGCTAAAAAAAGCCGAACAGATTCAACGACGATACCTGGATCTTCTGGCGTCAAACCTTTGGTTCTGAGTAACGATTCAATCGCTTTTTCGGGTTGTTTGATCTTGAACTGGATTCGAGCAAGCCGAAACCAAACAACCGGATCACTCAGGCGATCCACTAGCATTGAATCCAAAACGAGCGCCGCACCAAAATAATCGCGCTGGGCCTCCAAGGCATTGGTTAGACCGAATGCTGCTTTGGCGTAATGCCCTCTCAGCTCTAGCGCTTGACGATAAAGACCTTCAGCTCTCTTAAACTGACCCAAGTCCATCATGTACAAGCCCAAATTGTAGAAAAATTCTGGCCGATCTGGCGCTTTCTCAACGCTCTTGATTAAAAAAGCATATGCCGCCTCGAACGCGCCAGCACGGCGATATAGATCCCCTAACGCGCCATTCACTTCTGGATCTTCGGGCACCAGCTGGACCAGGCACTCAAGCGCTTCAATCGCAACCTCAGAATCGCCGCCTCGTAAGGCCGAGGCAGATAACAATTTCAAAAACTGCTGGTCTGACTTAAATTGCACCACCAGCGGCTTTAACGTCTCAACAACAACTTTATCATTGCCCTTTAAATAGGCTTCCTGAGCTTGTTTGAGACTTCGACTAACATCAATTTTTTTCATAGCACACCCAACCCATCATCGCGTTTGTATTCAACGGTTATCCAGGCCACCCAGCAAAAATACTTTGCGCTCGAGACACGATTTTTCACCCTCTCGCTGCTTTACAGCGACTACCTGATACTTTGCCTGCCTAACCTGGGATGCACAAATCGCCAAATCAATAGAACAATCAGCCTTGCGGTGAAGTAGGCGGCTTGAGACGACTCTTTTAGTCAAGCGGACAGCCTCACCAAACGCTGAGGCCCATGGGGCCACGAATGCCATGGCAACCCTTGATAAGCCCTCAGCCAAGACACTACCCTGATCACTTCAAAGCAGCCAGCAAGATCATCTCTTGTACCTGTGCCAAGATACCCAGCAGCTTGTCCGGATCATCCTTGCCTTCAAATCTTGGTGTGTGGATATGCCCCATGGGTAGCGTGATACCCAGTTCATTCGCCAACCGGATCGAACGATATGAGATTTCATTGGACAAATAACCACCGCCACTGCCTTGCACAGCGGTTTGACCGCGCAGCGCGGCAAGGCTCGCGGCTTCAAAGGAGCCACCCTTCAGCGTGGTGACACGATGATTATCCCGAATTTTAAAGTCACCTTGCGCTCGCTGCATTACTGCGGCCGGCAGTGAAAACTCGACAAATTCAGGACCCTGCAAAGGCAAACCATCCAGCAACCCGGGTTTGGGTGATGCCGCGGTGCCGCCGGTATGTTCTTGCAAGTTACCCAGCGCACTCGAACTACGCCGCCGCCCTGGGAAGCGCTCCAAATCAAATTGATCGCGCCCCATCGAGACCGACACAAACAGGTCGAGTGAGTCGTTGGTGAGGTGCGGCGAGAGCCACTGCTCCAGAATGCCCGCATCGAAATCAGGGTATCGCACTGGAAACACCGCCGCATTGATTTCAACCATAACCCCATCAACCTCGAAGAGCCGTCCGTCCAATGCCAAGGCAACCGCCCCGGACGGATTGCTTTGCCCAATGTGGTTATCCAACGAAAACGGATCAAAGCCGGTGATCAAGACGCGCCGCGCATTCGGCTTTGCCCAAACCACATCGGTCTGACCCCGGCTGGCCTGCTCGAAGGACGCCATCAACTGCGCAACCTTCGCTGACGCTAAGCCAAGGTGTTTTGCCTGAGCGCGGATCATCGGGGCAATTACCAAGCGTTGCCAATACAAGGGCCGGTCATCCACCATCGCATCGGCTTGAAATCGTTGTCGTGCCTGCCGCCAAAGGCCTAGCCCTTCCTCTAATGCCAATTCAAGCAGGGCCTTGCCGTTCACAATCGCCTTTATTTTCGGCGACAAGCGCTCGGTGGTCTGATCTAAAAGCTGCGCAATACCCCCGTCAGCTGATCTAAGGCTCGGCACCCGGGCTTCTTCGACCGTTTTTTCCAAGGTTTCATTGCTCATCGACTGTGCCCTCGCCTCGCTCATAAAAAAAACACTTTGGAAACAGAGTAGACCAAGCACCCCCATCCCGCTTGAACCAACAGCAAAAATACCCTTGCGAATCTTAGGACCTAAGTGAATCATCATGCGCATACTCTGCCTTCTCTAAACGCCATAGTACTCGAGGCGATTCTTGCGCGCAGGGTTAACCCGCGCTTTTCTAAGCCGGCGCCACGCATCCCGTCACTCAGACGAACCCAAGGCCGAACCAGTGGCCAGCGAACGTTCATTCTTGAAGTTAGCGGTTAGTGGTTAGTGGTTAGTGGTTAGTGGTTAGTGGTTAGTGGTTATTAGGTTGCTGTGTTGCCGGATTGTCGGATCGGTCAGCCATCGGAATGTTCGATCGCTCAACCCAATCTAGTTATGTTGCAGCCGCCCACCTCTCACTGAGGCCAGATCAGGTGATGCGATTGCGCGCAACTGAGCGCGAGGTGATCCAGCAGCACAACGCAACCCGAGCATCAGCACCCGACGTCACGCTTGTTCCAACCCGCGGTTTGTGGGATAACCGCAATCTTCCTTTTCAATCAGGATCCACCATGCCAGTTTTACAATTAACCAAATCCGCCATTGATCTCGGCCTTGTCGCGCAGTCTATCGAACCCATGTTGCAATTTTACAGAGATACCCTGGGCCTCACGCTCGACGCAACCCTTGCCATGCCCGGCGGCACCACCATGTACCGACTCGGTTGCGGTGACACCGTGATTAAAATCCTAACCCATGAAAAAACGCCCGAAGCGCGATCCGCGCCGGGCGGACCCCGGGGCGCAACGGGCATCCGATACCTCACCATCAGCATCAGCAACCTCACTGAGATGGTTGCCGCCTGCCAAACGGCGGGCTACACCATCTCGCTCGGGCCCATCCAGATTCGGCCCGGCGTTGAGATTGCGATGATTGAAGACCCCGAGGGCAATTGGGTGGAACTGCTGCAAACCAGCTAACGCACAATTGCGGCCTCATTCGTTGTGGTTAGGGCAGTGATTTGTTTCAGGCCCATGCCAGGCCTATAATCGGGCCACGCAATCGACCCCAACGCAGGACTCAACATTGGACTTCCTCGGCAAACGACTCTCCGGACCCTTCACCATTCCTTCCGGAATCGTGACCACGGCCACCTCGATCATCCAGCACTTTTTCGACGAGATCCCTGAAATTGGGGTCCTGACCACCAAAAGCATCGGCCCGGATCCGAAACTTGGTAATCGAGAACCTATTTTGAGCCAGTATGCCCCCGGTAATTTCGTCAATGCAGTCGGGCTCACCAACCCCGGCATGCATGCCAGCGCTGAGTTACTGGCGGGCTTAAAGATTCCAGCGGATCGGTTTTTGTTGACCTCGATCTTCGGCGGGAGCCTTGAGGAATATGTCGCCGTTGCCCAGTGCCTTGCGCCCTATTCGGACGGGTTAGAACTGAACCTATCCTGCCCGCATGCCAAAGGTTACGGCATGGCAATGGGCCAAGACCCGGACCTGGTCTTTGCGATTATCAAAGCGGTGAAAGCCGCCGTCGACATTCCCGTCATCCCCAAGCTCACCCCCAACACCGACCGCTTTTCGGATATCGTGCGCGCGGCCTTTGACGCTGGCGCTGATGCCCTCTGCGCCATTAACACCGTGGGCCCCGGCTACACCAGCGCTTATGGCCACCCCGTTTTAAGTAATGGCGCCGGCGGCCTGTCTGGCAAAGGCATCTTACCGATTGCGCTCAAATGCGTAAGAGAAATCCGCGCGGTCTGCGATCTGCCCATCATTGGCTGTGGCGGCGTTAGCGCAGCAAACGATGTCAGGGCAATGCAGGATGCTGGCGCGTCGATTATTGGCGTTGGTTCTGCCCTCACGGGGATGACCACCGCCGACATCAAAGATTATTTTGAGGTGCTTGCAAGCCCTGAGCCCTTGATTGCGCAGACCGCTGAAACCAAAGTTCGGTATGACCTTGATATGGCCTTTAAACCGGTAACCCTGGTCGAAAACCAGAAGGTCTGCGAGGACATCGTGCTGCTAACCTTCGCAGAAAATTTCGAGATCAAGGCTGGCGAATTTGTTTTTCTTTGGGTTCCCGGTGTTGGCGAAAAACCTTTCTCGGTTTTGTGTGATCGACCCCTGCAGCTCGTTGCGATCAATGTTGGCGAGTTTACAGAGGCCTTAATCGATCTTGAACCCGGCCAAGAAACCTATCTTCGTGGCCCCTACGGGCAGGCGGTTGTGCCCTTGCCTCACCAAAAAGTTATTGCGGTCGCCGGCGGCACCGGCTTGGCCGCGGTCTATCAGATTGCGCGCGACCACCCAGACTCTGAAGTCTTTACCGGAGCTCGAACGGCCGAGCGATTGTATTACCTGAACGAATGCCGGGACATTGCAAACGTGCACGTTGCAACCGATGACGGCTCGGAAGGATTTTCAGGCCGCGTAACTGAGCTGTTAGAGGACTACCTACGAACCCTCCCGGCGGCAGACCTCAAAGACGCTTGTTTTTTACAATTGCGGACCCGAGCCCATGGTTCATGCGGCCGTTGCCGTGCAAACCCGCTACGCTCAACCGCACCAGATTTTCAGCGCAATCGATTACTTGACCAAATGCGGCGTGGGCATCTGCGGCGCTTGCGCAACCCCTGACGGCCAACGGTTATGTGTGGATGGCCCCTTCCTAAACCCACCAGTGGTTTCAGCAAGCGCATGACCCACTGGGCAACGTCAGCGGGATACGGCACGCCGTTTTCCTGTCGAGCACCGCGGACTGGGTTAATTTGAGCCAACAAATACCGAGCTTTTCCGTCGCGGCGGGGAGTCTTGCCTTACTGTTTGGCTGGCTGTCGGCCGGCTTATTTGTATTTGGAGCCGGCTTGCACGGCCTGTTGCTCATCGCGCTCATCAGCCTGACGGGGCTCGGGCTGTGGTTAGGCGTGCCCTATAGCGCGCTTCGAAAATTTCTGTTTGACGGGCTGTCCTCATCCATGCCAGCGCTCATTATTTTCATCTTAATCGGCGTCGTGATCGCGTCCTTCATTCAATCCGGCACCGTCGCCACCTTGGTTTACTATGGCTTACAACTGCTTCGCCCCGAGCTTTTCTTACCGGCCGGTTTACTGCTGTGCAGTTTTATGTCGTTCGCAACCGGCACCTCTTGGGGCACGGTCGCAACCTGCGGCATTGTTTTAATGAGCGTTGGCGAATCCCTTGGATTTCCGCTCCCACTTACCGCCGGCATGGTGATCGCCGGCGCGAGTTTTGGCGACAAAATGTCGCCGGTATCGGACACCACCAATCTCGCGGCGATGTCTGCCGGCACGGATCTGTACCGACACATTTATGCAATGAGTCTCACAACCGGGCCAAGCTATGTGCTCGCGCTCATCGCGTTTGCGATACTCGGCGGCACCTATGGTTCAGGGGCTGTCGACAACGCCGCGCCGGCAGCCCTCATCACAGCGCTTGACGCGAGCTTCACCCTTCATTGGGTGACCTTAATGCCCATTGCACTCATGCTTGTCCTGAGCTGGCAGCGCGTGCCCCCCGAAGCCGTATTGACCCTTGCCTCGCTTGCCGGCCTCGTCATCGCTTGGGGCCTTCAAGACGTGCCCCTCGCGGCACTGTTGACCAGTCTGTATGCCGGTGTGTCGAGAGAAACCGGTGCGCCCCTGCTGGATACGCTCATCAACCGCGGCGGGATCGGATCCATGGCATGGACCCTAACCCTTGCGATCCTTGCCATCGGTATGGGCGCATTACTGAGCCAACTTAATTTACTCAAAGCCTTTCTTGCCCCGATCACCCAGCGCATTAAACGCCCCGCACAATTGCTGACCGCATCAACCACCGCGGCGGCCGCCAGTAATGCAGCCTTGAGCGAGCCCTATGCCGCCATCATCCTCAACGGCCAAGTCTTCCAAGACGTCTATGACCGTCATGACATCGACCGGGCCATGCTGTCGCGAACCCTCGAGGAAGGCAGCACGCTGACGGCCGCCCTCATCCCCTGGACCACCACCGCTATCTTCTACAGCGCCATTCTAGGTGTCAGCAGCTTAGACTATGCCCCTTACGCACTGCTCAACTGGATGAACCCGCTCATCGGCATTGCCATGGCTTGGCTGGGCATCGGGTACCTGTCGTCAAATTCGAAGGCCGCCAACACCAACTGACTTGATTGCCCATGATATGCTTCGGCCATCATTAAGATGGAAGAGCGGAGTCATCACCATGACAAATCCCAAGCAAACAACCCTTGATTCAGCCGCAAAAGCCGAGCTGCGAGAAAAGTATTTGTTGGAACGAGACAAACGATTACGCGTCGAAGGCAATGAGCAATATGTCGAGATCAAAAATAACTTCGATCAATTTTTACAAGACCCTCATACGCCCATTCAAGGCCGAGACCCCGTCACCGACCATGTCACCTTTACCTTTATCGGGGGCGGGTTTGCTGGCTTGGTCACGGGGGCACGCCTCAAAGAACAGGGCATCACTGACGTTCGCATCGTTGAAAAGGGCGGCGACTTTGGGGGCACTTGGTATTGGAACCGCTACCCTGGCGCCCAATGCGATACCGCCTCGTTTGTCTACATGCCGTTGCTCGAAGAAACCGGCCACATGCCAACCGAAAAATACGCCCACGGACCTGAGATCCTGGCCCATTGTCAGCGCATAGGGCAGCAATTTGAACTCTATGAGCAAGCCCTATTTCATACCGAGGTCACTGGTTAAAAGTGGATTATTGAAACTGACCGTGGCGACAAAATGCGCGCACGCTATGTGGCTATGGCCAACGGTCCGCTGAGCCGACCTAAACTTCCGGGTATAAAGGGCATAAACGACTACAAGGGCCACACGTTTCATACTAGCCGCTGGGACTACAACTACACTGGCGGCGACGCCAATGGCGCCCCCATGACCAATCTACAAAACAAACGGGTTGCGATCATCGGCACCGGTGCAACGAGCGTGCAGTGTGTTCCGCATCTCGCGAAAAGTTGCGAGACCCTCTATGTTTTCCAAAGGACCCCCTCCTCGGTGGATGTGCGCAACAATCAGCCGACCGATGAGGACTGGTTCAACACCATCGCCACCCCTGGTTGGCAACAGCGTTGGCTTGAGAATTTCACCGCGAACCAAACCGGCGGTATGGCCAGCGAAGACCTTGTGATGGATGGCTGGACTGACCTGTCACGCCGCATTCAAGCCCGCATCCGCACCCTCCCTGAGGCTGAACGGACCCCCCACGGCATGATGGCTGCCTGGGAAGATTCAGACTATGAAAAAATGAATGAAATCCGCGCCCGGGTTGACGACATTGTCAAAGATCCAAAAACCGCGGAAGGCCTCAAGGCTTGGTACCGGCAACTGTGTAAAAGACCCTGCTTTCACGACGACTACCTCGACAGTTTCAACGAACCCGGTACCCACCTGCTGCATACCGATGGCAAGGGGGTTGAGCAGATCACCGAGACCGGCCTCGTTGCCAATGGCGTGACCTACGAGGTGGACTGCATTATTTACGCGTCGGGCTTTGAGGTGGGCACAGAACATAAGCGCCGCGCGGGATTTGATTTAACCGGCAGAGGTGGCCACACGCTATCGGATCACTGGCGCGATGGCATGAAGACCTTACACGGGACCCACGTCCACGGCTTCCCCAACGCCTTTATTGTTCAACCCACCCAGGGCGCGAATTTGATCTCGAATGTTCCGCACAATTTAACCGAATCAGGCCAAACCATCGCCCTAACCGTTCGGCATACGCTGGACCAAGGTCATCAGGAAGTGGAAGTGACCGACGACGCCGAGGCGGCCTGGGTCGAGATCCTATTGTCCGGACCAGGACGCATGATTGGCTCCCAAGACTGCACACCGGGGTATTACAACAACGAAGGACTGGATCCCGGTCCCGGCGCTAAGTTCCATGTTGGCTATCCACAGGGCGCCTCGGCCTACTTTGAATACCTCAAGCAATGGCGATCCTGCGGGCAGTTTTCCGGGCTTAGCTTTCGCGACAAACCCGAGGCATTCCCGGATTAAGGTTAAGCGGCAGCAACGCCAAGGTTCGCCCAGCGCGCTAACGTCGCGGGATTAACGCCAGGCGCTACCCCTTGTCGCACCGGCCAGGGGTTTTAGGGAGTTTAGGGCCTTTGAGGCTGAGCGCGGTGTGACGGGTTTAGCAATATCCATCGCAACCCAGGGCATCAATCCAAAAATGGCTGACCCCTCGAATAAGCTGATCCAGCATCGGCGCCGGTGGCCATAAACCCATCTGGGCTCAGCCCAGCTCGATGGTGGTCGTCAAGGGCAGATCAGCGGCCGACGGGCCCACCTGAATCGTGCAAGCGCCGGCCTCGAGCTGAAATGATTGCGAGGTTGCGTCCCAATATTGAAACCGCGCAAGCGGCAGCATAACCGTTACTCGGGCAACGTCACCGGGGGGCAGTGTAACCTTGTTAAATCCCGCCAAGCACAGCGCCGGGCGGTTGACTTGACTGTCTGGAAAGCAAAGGTAGACCTGCACCACTTCTTGCCCTGCCACCCTCCCGGTGTTCGTTAACGATAAAGACACCGACACCACCGCCTCAGCCTCGTTCAGCACGGCGTGCACCTCGGCATACTCAAACGTGGTGTAAGACAGCCCGTGTCCAAACGCAAACAAGGGCGCGGTTTTGGCGGCATAAAACCCCCGATAGCCAATATTAAGCCCCTCGTCATAGCGGACATGGCCATTGCTGCCCGGGTAATGGGCGAACGCCGGCACATCTTCGATTTTTTTGGGAAAGGTCAGCGGCAATCGCCCCGAAGGATTCACCTCGCCAAAGAGCAGGTCCACCAAGGCTCGGCCAAATTCCTGACCGGGGAACCAACATTGTAAAATCGCTGAGGCGTCATCTACCCAAGGCATTGAGATGGGCGCGCCACTATTATTGACCACCACCGTGTTTGGGTTCACCGCCAGCACCCTGGCAATCAACTCGTCCTGCTCGCCGGGCAAACTTAAGGTTTCTCGGTCGTTGCCTTCGGTTTCCCAATCATCATTGGTCCCCACCATCAAAATACACGCGTCCGACGTACTCGCGAGGCGCACGGCTTCTCCGATCGGATCTGCGAACTGGGGCGCCAAAATCCCATACCGCAGCCCTTTAAACATCGTTTCGGCGCTCACCTGGTATTCAATGGCAACGCGAATACGACGACCCGCCTCAAGAAACCGAGTGGCCCGAACCTCTGTTGACCCCTGCATGAAAAAGGCCTCTCCTGGCTCGGGCGCGGTCCAGTTATCGATCACCGCCTCGTCATCGACCCACATCCGAGCGCGACCGGTTGATAGCAAGCCGAAGGTATAGTCGCCGCTCGTCTCACACAGATAGTCGCCATTGAGCGTCATTGCCGTGGCAGCGCCCGCAAGGAGCGATGCGTGCACCGTGGATTGGCTAATGATGCGCTGCCGAATCAGTTGGGTCTTTTCAAGGTCGGCATAAAATCGCACCCGCAAACCCCGAGCTTGGCCGTCATCAGGATCCATCGCATCCGCTAAGGGCGTTAAGAGGTCGCGGTCTGGCTCGGGGATATATTTGTACGTTGGGCAGCCCGTCTGCCACGTCACGTCCAGGTGCGGGTAGCGTTCACCCAAGGCCTCGAGCGGCGTGCTGATGTAATGCGGCTTGAGTGACGAAGACCCACCGCCCATCACGCGAAAATGCGTCACATTGGGGCCAATCACCGCCAATTTCTGCAGTCCGCTGCGGGCTAACGGCAGCACACCCTCATTTTTTAACAGCACCATCCCCTCGACCGCCGTCTGATACGCAATCGATCGATGTGCGGGGTTATCAACACTTTGCTCGGGCGCTTCATCTGGCGCCGCAAACCGACCGCTCCATTGCAGCACGCGCAATAACCGGCGAACCTTATCGTCCAGCACGCCCTCAGGCACAAGACCTGCGATCACGGCATCCCGTAAGGCATCCGACCAAACTCGGCTGGGCCCGGGCATTTCAAGGTCCAAGCCGCCCAGCGCATTGTCGACAGTTTCTTTGGCCGCAAACCAATCCGAGATCACCAAGCCCTCAAAGCCCCACTCTGTTTTCAAAACCTGGTTCAGCAGCTCATCGTGGGAACACGCATAAACCCCATTGATCCGATTGTAGGCGGCCATAATGGTCCAAGGCGTGCTTTTCTCAATGGCGATCTGGAACGGTAAGAGATACACCTCGCGCAGGGTTTGCTCATCGACATCAACCGAAATGGTGTGCCGTTCAAATTCAGAATCGTTGCAAACAAAATGTTTTAAACAAGCCCCAACGCCTTGGCTTTGAACCCCTTGGGTAAATGCCGCCGCCAGCTCGCCAGACAAGACCGGGTCCTCTGCATAACATTCAAAATTTCGACCCCCGAGCGGGGTTCGATGCAAGTTAATGGTCGGCCCAAGCACCACCTGAACATCTTTCGTTTTCGCTTCTTCGGCAATCGCAACCCCGAGACTTTTAATCAAGACTGGGTTCCAGGTCGCGCCCATACAGATCCCAACGGGAAAGGACGCCGCACTAGCGCCGCCATCACCGCGCACCCCATTGGGGCCATCACTTACTTTTAACACTGGAATTCCGAGCTCAGGGATTGGTTGCGTCCGCCACAAACTCGCGCCCGTTACGAGCTTGACCTTCTGGTCCAATGTCAGCTGTTCCAGCAACACATTAATGAATGAAGAATCTGTCGTCATTGGCCTGTTTCCTTTTTGAGCCCTGTTTTCCGACCCTGTTTTCCGACCCTGCTTTCTGAACAAATCTTTTTAACAATGCTTTTTTAACAATCCTTTTTTAACAACACTATTTTTAGACCATACGGATCGGTAAGCCAATATGGGTGATCCTGCTCATCACGCCGCCTGCGCCATTTTGTCAAAGCCTCGCGCCCCAAAGCCCAAGCGCAACAATCCGCGCCGAAGGTCGTGGGTGATCGCGCCAAAGCCATACAGTGCAAGCAGGCTTTGTCTTCAAGCTTTGTCTTCAAGCTTTGCGCCTAAACCACATCCCTTGCGGCCCGGCGCGCCGCCCTTCATCCGCCGCTAAAGCCGCCCATCACCTTGAAACTGGTTTTTTCCAAGTTTTCTTCAAGCTCCCACATCCTATGAACCCTGCCTTGGTTCAGCGTAAACCCGGCCGACAGTAATACCGTCCCATTTTTTGTTTTAATATCTTCCGCCAACTGCATGTCCGGGCGTAATTGAAACAACGACACCACCGTGTACTTTTCACGCCGCTCCAGAGGGATATGCTGCGCCTGATGGGTCGCGGGTTTTGGCTGATAGTGCCCACCAAGCTGAAGTCGATCGACATCAATGGGCACATCGCTATATTGATAATCAAGGGATTCAGTAAAGGTTTCGGACAGCGCGATTAACAGCCGCTTGATCAGGATTGGCGCCTTGAACGGCTTTTGAACAAAACCGTTGACGTCCAACGCCAAGGCGGTCGCAAGGGTTGCCTCGTCATCCAAACTCGAGACCACGATACACGGCAGGCTAGCGGCCGCGCTGGACTGACCAGAACGAATTCGCTTCAGGAGCGACAGACCATCCAAATTGGGCATTTGGACATCGGTAATCAACAAGTCAACCGCATTTTGATCTAAGAGCCTTAGCGCCTGCTCGCCATCGCCCGCGTGCAGTACCGTTGCAATACCCAGCAAACCCAACAACTTTTCGAGGACGCCCAGGATGAAGGGATCATCATCGACCAGCAGGATACGCTTTCGATCGAAGGAATCTAAGAACTCGAAGTCAATCGTCATGAAACCGTCCCATCTACTACCGCTCGCTATAATAAATTATCGCTCGCATTGTACTATGCCCAAAGGGCGCTTTGTGCGAGCCTAAACCATGAACCTGACGCCACCAAAAAGGGACTCCTATGAAATTTACGCCTCTTTTAATTCTCATCAGTTCTCTTCTTGCCACCTCTCTTTCTGCAGAAGAATCCGAATTCCAGACGACCACAATTGATCTCGGTGTCATGGTAGGAGACCTCGAAAAATCGATTCAGTTTTACACCGAGGCCGTTGGCTTCTCGGTAGTGGGTGGTTTTACTGCTGATTCCCAAGTGGTGAAAGACTCCGGCTTAGGTGACGGAGAAGCACTTGTGATCAAAACGCTTGCTCTCGGGAAAGAAAAAGGAGCGACCAAAATCAAGCTTATGCAGGCCAAGGAGAGCCCAAGAAAAGGGTCCCAAACTTATATCACCAGCCAGTTGGGATTCCGCTATCTTACAATTCATGTGAAAAATATGGACGTCTCGGTGACCCGCCTCAAGAAGGCCGGGGTCAAGATCCTCGCTAAAGGACCCGTGGCTCTATCGGGCGGAAAAGTCTACCTCACCGTCGTCAAGGACCCTGATGGCAACTTCGTCGAACTCGTGGGACCCGCGGGTCAATAATTGTTGGAGCAGCTTTGTCCTGAGACCAAAGAGCTAGTATCAAATGAAATCGTGACCATGCCATCGCCCGCTACTGCGGCAAACCGACCACCCGGAAATTTAGAGAACAACAACCCAATGGATTGGGCCCCTTTGCCGCGACCACCACTTCCATCTCTTTAAAATGGATGCCGTCTGCGGGCAGCTCCGGGATGAAAGCAATCCGCCTTAGGGACACTGGACCGAGAGAAGTGCACCTCTTCCTCCCCTATAGAGAAATTCTCGGACACGACCTCAAGGCAGCGACACCCTCAAAGTGACTATCCCT
>CAJJAX010000016.1 GCA_905182155.1 uncultured Pseudomonadales bacterium | reverse complement strand
GCTTGGACCACGGCGCCGCAGGCAATATTGCCGCGATTCGTCCGCACGCCAACGACCCGACCCGCCTCGATTTCGATCCCCTGGGCCTCGGTCAGCTGGTGCAATTCAACCCCGCGCTGACACGCGCCGCGCGCATAGCCCCAAACCACCGCATCATGACGGGCCGTTGCGCCATCGGCGTGCCACAAGCCTCCCAAAATGGGAAAGCGAGAATCTTCAGCAAGGTTTAAATTGGGGACCAATTCTTGAATGGTTTGCCTGTCCACCAATTCAGACCGCACCCCAAGATGCTGATTCACTTCGGCGCGCCATCGAAAACTACGAATGGCCGCATCACTGTGCGCAAGCGTTAGCTGGCCTCGGTTCTCCATCATGATGTTGTAACCGAATTCGTTGCTCAACCCCTGATAGAGCGCAACCGAGTCCCGGTAAAAGTTAACCCCAGATTCCGTTAAGTAATTTGATCGGATCACGGCCGTGTTGCGTGCGGTATTGCCGCCGCCAAGATAGGCCTTATCGATGAGCGCGATATCCGTAATACCGTGCTGCTTCGCCAGATAGTAAGCAATGCTACAGCCGTGCCCACCCGCCCCGATAATGACCACATCGTAGCGCGACTTTAGCGGCTTGGTTGGCGTGAAATGATGCTGCCCGGGGTGCTTTTTGCGTAAACCGTATTTGAGTAATCCAAAGGGCACACTGAATCCTTGTGTTTCGTCTATTGTCTATTTTCTTGTCTTTTCTTTTCTTTTCTTTTCTTTTCCGTCTTCGGTCTTCGGTCTTCGGTCTTCGGTCTTCTATTTTTCGTCTGTCTACCGGAAAACTTACTCCGCGCCAGCCCCTGAGCGAGATTTCTCGGTCGCAGAGACCAAAACCTGTCTGCCCAAATCTTGCAGCCGGCCCCACAACCAAGGGTCGATCGTAACGCTGGACATATAGCGTTCCTCAAAAAGCGCCTGAAGCTCAGCATTGCCCCAATGGCCTTGCAAAGACAACCCTGGAAATTCCGAACTCGAGTGATCTGGGCTGAAATCAACACCTGACTTGGCCACCTCAATACACAAGGTCTCATCTAGCGGCTCACTGGCCTGCCAGATCTTTGAATCCACTCGAACGCCCGTGACATCGCCTTCTAAAACCACCCAACGCAAGGACTCTGGATCGTCCGCGCTCGGCCAACGAACGCTTGCGCAATAGCCACGCTGACAAACCTGCATGAGCAGCGGCAGGACGAATTCAGGCTCAGTACAGTTCACTAGGGTCGCTCGGCTGAGCCCATGCTGACGCGCTTTGACATAAATTAATTCGATACTCGGGATCAACCCGAAGAGCGCGCTACCTTGAAAACAATCCAGGATCAACGCATTGGACTCGTAGGTCACCGCCGGCGCCCACTGCTTGTGAAGCTCTAAGCTGGGCAGTGCCGCCTCGAGTAGGCCGAGCCCCCCGAACCCCCAAAGCTCTAAAGACAACACACACGTGGCCGCACTGTCATATTCTCCCAAATTATATCCCAAGGCCTCAAACGATTGTTTTAGCTGCGCCAGCAGCTCACCGTAAGAGACTCGCAACATCAGAGCACCGGCGCCGTTGGGAAATACCAATGATCGGGATTTAAGTCATGCGACAGGTCTTCAATAATCGGGGCACCCTGAAACATGGTGTTGCGAACCCACAGCTTCGATTTAGGGTCAAATTTTCCAACGCCAAAAAACGATAACTTGGCGCGCAGCAAATGCATGGGCTCAAGATTCCGATCGGACAGGTTGCCTCGGATGTCACCATAAGGTAGCCCGCACAACGTTTGCACCCGGCGAACGGTTGCCAATTGATCCGGATGCCCAATCAAAAAATCGATCACAAGGCTATCCGGCTCTTTAGCCAAGAACTGTTGCATCGCATCGAAACACTGGCGCACACCCAACGCGATCAGCATCGGCATTTCTCGTTCGGCCCCAGCATCGCACGCTCGATCCCCTAACCTAGGCTCCATTTTTTCTTCCGATCGATACCAAAAAAGCGCATGGTGGTTGGGATCTTCAAAATCAATATTCAGCGCCCAGTCGTAATGGGTTTCGAGCAACACCAAAAGCTCAACCAGGGTCATCCCGGAATCAAGATCTAAGCTTTCATCTGCCGCCATCGCTTCTTCAAGGGGATCAACCAGGTGCGGATAAAGCTCGAACAACAGAACGTGGACGAGCTCTTCCATTGCCCGACCATAGCGCGCCACAATGAACGTTTGCAGCGCCTTCCAACCCGCGCCCGTGAGCCCGGCACAAAACGCTGGCTCAGAAAGCTTAGCGACCAGGTCCAGGCAAGCCGCAATGAGACTTTGGTTGCGACTGTTTTGATACGCCGCGTCAACTGTGGTCTCTCGGAGATGTTGCATCACCTGACCCAGCATCGATTGCAGCGAATTCAGCTTTGGCGCATCACAGTCTGTTTGATTCAGAACTCGTGCCAATGCGATTTCACGCTGGGTCATCCAATGGCTGATCAAAACCGGATGTTTAATCAGAAACGGCGCCATACCGAGTCCAGTGGCATTCCCAATCCCGATATACCGTTTAATCTCTGGCGCGATGGTCACGGCTGTGCCGGGCGACTGCACGTGGGCCAAATGCTCAACCTGCAGGCAAGAAAAGTGACGCAGCATGTAGCAGGTAAACATTTCGCCAGAAAACGGCGTTCTAAAGCTTCGGCAATTGGTTTTCACGACGTGCCAGCCCGCCATACCAAATTTACCGCTGCCATAAACGGCGGTTGTTCGGCAGAGATAGCCCACGACCTTCAACCTTTCTATATCCGGTTGTAGCCCCGCTGCCAAACGCGCAACGACCGCATCAAAAGACCGAAAACTTCTGTTGGCCCGAGATAAGACCAACACGTTATCGTCCATTCTTCCGGCTTCTTGCAACGGCACATTGATGCGAAGCTGCTCGAGTTGCGCATCGGACAAGTCGCCCCGAACCAGGGCCATGGTTAGATCCCATTGATTACTAATGACCCGATCATTGCGCAGCGCATCCTCTAAAGGCCTGGAAAACACAACAAACTGATAGGACTCCGAGCCGGCTTTAAGACAATATACCGCCTCACCATGGCCCTCATCATCGAGTGCAAAACGGGTTTCAGTAATGCGCCAAGCTTCTTGCACCATTCTGCGCACCAAGGTCCGCATAAAACTCAAACGCGAGGGCTGCATCGTGCCAAGTCGTTCAAGGTCCATCACGACAACGGCAGGTCTTAAGGTTAAGGCACAACCCCCATCGATGACCGTGCTGAGTGTTGGATCAACACCCTGCCCAATTGCATCTTGCGCGCTGGTATAATGATCGGTGATTGGCGTCGTCATGAGGGCTAGACACCGCCTGATGGCACGGGCGGGCCGAAAGAGACTTCAAAAAACCTGAGCCAGTTATTGCCCATTATTTTGTTAATATCGATCTCACTGAAACCCCTTTGTTCGAGGCCGGCTTTAAGGTTGGGTAGATCGCGTGTGTCTTGGAACCAGTCAGGCTGATCGGGCCAGCGCTGATCTTCCGCGCGGCCCTCACCATGGTCGGCAACAAACGTCCAGCGCCCACTGCGCATCCATTCTAGGGTGTCATAACCCCAGTTTTGACACAGATCCGAACCGATACCGAGTTGGTCGATCCCGATGAGTTCAAACCGTTTCCTCGATCATTTCGCAAAAGCTCGCCAAGGTACAGGCCGAGCCATCCTTTAGATGAAACGGATACAAACTCAGCCCGAGCATACCGCCGGACTCGGCCAATGCCTTGAGCACCGTGTTCGATTTATTCCGCAGCGCGGGATGAAAAAAGACCGGGTTTGCATGCGTAATTGCGATTGGACGGGATGAAAGCTCGATGGCGTGCAGTGTTGACCGCTCGGCGGAATGCGACATGTCGATCACCATGCCAACCCGATTCATCTCTTGGATCACCTGTTTACCGAACCGGGTGATCCCGGGGTCATCCGCCTCATAACACCCCGTGGCAAGCAGGCTTTGATTGTTATAGGACAACTGCATAAACCGCGCGCCCAATTCATGCAAGACCTGGACAAGGCCCAGATCGTCGTTAATGGGGAGCAGTTTTGAAAACCAAAGACGATACCCAGTCGATTGCTGCGTTTTGCCTCGAGGACATCGGCCGCCGTTTTAATCGGCATAATGAGATCAGCATGATTCACAAAATGGCGATGCCATTGCGTTATCTTCAGCAGGGTTTCCCGTAAATCTTCCAATACGAAACCGTGACATGAACGACATGAACACCGCTATCACGGGTTTTTTCAAACAGCGCTCGATCCCAATGATTGTATTGCAGACCATCGATGACAACATCAGAACGCATCAGCAAATATCCATATTGTTATTCTTATTATTGAGCCAATGTGTTCTGCCGTAGCAGCGATGTCAAGGGTTTTGACGGCAATTTTTAAGGGTCAAAAAACAGGCCTTTCGGCGCCCTAACCGGTCTGAATTCAGATCGATTAGCCGGCTCGCCAGATCCGTTCAGCTCGAAAGCGCAGCGATGGTATCCAGCAAACTTTGCGGCACCTCAACGCCGAGTTCCGCGTGCGTCGCTCGCAGACCCGCCCGGCGTTCTCCCGGTATCCGCACGTCATTATCCTGGGTCAGGGCGGTCAACATCGCGTCCAAATGTGGCAGATAGTCTGTTGAAAAAAAGGCGGGATCCATTGCAATGATGGTTTGGCCGACATTGGGCGGCCCGCCCGCCTCGTTGGCAAACATTGAGGCTTCAAACGAGCAGTTACTGCCGGTCAAGACGCCCGCAAGCATATCAACCATTAAACCCAGCCCAAAACCCTTGGCCCCGCCCACTGGCAGTTGCGCGCCGCGCAGTGCCGCCGCCGCATCGGTTGTGGGCGCACCCTGCTCATCGATTGCATGACCTGCTTCGAGGGGTTGCCCCTCGGCCGCCGCGCGCACGATATTAACGCGGGCAGTCGACGCCGTGGCCATATCAAATACAACCGGTTCGCTTTGGTACCGTGGCGACCCAAACGCAAAGGGGTTGGTCCCAAAAAAGGGCACCTTGCCGCCGTGCGCCGCCACCGCCTTGGACGAATTCGCGAACACTAAACTGACGAGGCCCTGCTGGGCGAGTCGTCGAGCGAACCAACCCAGAACGCCCGCGGAGGATGATCGATGGATGGTCAAAATACCGATGCCTTGCGCTTTCGCCGTCGCAATCAGTCGATCCTCTCCCAGCAAATAAGCCGTATGGCAAAAGCCAAAACCCGCATCGATCACGGTACTGGCCTCTGACGTGCGAACGATCTTTGGTACCGCATCGCCTAAAATTTTCCCGCACTTTAAATGCTTGAGATAAAGATGAATGTAACCCAGCCCAACATTGCGAATGCCTTCCGCTTCGGCATCCATAACTTCCAGGGCAACCGCGGAGGCTTGATCAAAACTGGCCCCTGCCCGCGTGAGCGCCTCAAAGCACAAAGTCTGAATCGCGTCTAATCGAAGTACTGGCATTACACGTCCTCACCTTAAGGTTTCATCCCATTGTGGCAAAAGCGATAACGCGCGCCAAGCGCCAAGATGTTGCGGCTGCGACGACCCCGTGCAACCCTCGCGCAGCCGTTGAAACCCTGAAGCAACGCCCTGCGTTGCAACCCGGTAGGGTCTTTAAGGCGTTTCTTGCAGCGAGCATGGCGCTGAGCGTCGGTCAGCCTGGGGCCGCCAAGTCGAACCCGATTTTATAAGGCTCGGGCAGTCCAATGGATTCTGGTTCAGTGCATTCACACAATAACCGCCGTTAATCAATAAGCCCTTAGCCTATTGCGACCGCGTGTGGCCGCCGGATCTGTTTGCTCGTGGCGCGTTGACGTTCATCCGGCAGGTGCCGCCAGCGAAAGCGCGCAGGGCCCACCCACCCTGGTCAACTTACAATGCTGGCGTCTTTAAGCGCAACCGGCGATTCCTGAACACCCAAACCCCACCAAGATTCGTGAGTTCGCTGCTTGTTTTAATGAATTTGATATCGAGCGGGTTGAGCGTCCGCTCGCTTACTTCAAACCGGCAAGACCCGATTGACGCCCGCCATACGGCCCTCCATACGGCTTTCGATACGCCGCAAGATATAGGGTCGGGGAACCCCCCTCGCCAGCGAACCCATAAACACTCAGCGCCGCAGCAGACGTCACGGCGGGTAACCAACCGCGATCCATTATGACAACGATCCCTAAGCCCACACGAGCCGCTGATTCAAAAACTTGGTTTCTGATTCTTGCATTGTTTCAAAACGCTCCTCACAATGAATCTGCATCGCGAATCTAGAACTGACCCGTCGCCCCTAGGGTCTTTATCACGAACGAGTTAGGAGAAAAAGATGGCGCAGACATCCGGAAATGGTCAGCAGAGCTTTACCTCAGGATCCACTGTATTTGGTCGCCGTGGGGACAATGCAGATCAAATCAGCGCGAATTATTTCAACTTTATCATCGGCATGACGCTTTGCTGGGGCTTCCTGGTGAACTGGCAGATGGTGCAGTCCGTTCCGCCAGAAACGATATTGGCCTTTGGCTTTTGGCCATTCATCATCGCCTACTTCCTTTGCTGCTTTGCCGGCATCTACCTTTTCAACACATCCTCTAACCCCTGGATTAGTTTCGTTGGCTACAACCTCGTGGTCATTCCCTTCGGATGCATCGTTAATATTGTTGTTGCGCCTTACGACCCCGAGATCGTGATGAGAGCGGTCGAAACCACCGGTTTCATTACCATTGCGATGATGGCATTAGGAACAATCTACCCCGCCTTCTTTTTCACCATCCAACGCGGACTGATGGTGGCGCTTTTACTGACGATTGTCTTTGAGTTATTTGCCACCTTTTTCCTGGGCAGCAGCTTTGAAATCATTGATTGGATTGTTGCCGCTATCTTTTGCGGATATATCGGGCTCGATTGGGCCCGCGCTCAACAGGTGCCAAAAACCGTCGATAATGCCATCGATTGCGCAGCGGCGTTATACATGGACATTATCAACCTGTTCCTACGCATTCTGAGGATCATGGGCCGGCGATGAAGAACAGGGCTTCAGGTTGCCTAAACCCACGGGCTCAGGCCGATGACCACCCTTGCGTTGCGCCCAACGCTAGGGTGCGATGAGGATGTCTTCTTCTGCGTAAAATAAAACAACGCTTTGCAGATCGACAAAGTTTGCGGCATCGGCGCCCTGATTGTCGATCATTTGGCGCGATGCGACGGCGCGTTCCGCAGCGGCTCGATCCGGCCAATAAATTTCAGTAATACCATCGAAAACTGGTTCGCCCGTCTCATAACAACCCGGCAATACATGTAACTGGGTATAAGCGAGCGCCGCTTGCGTCTGCGCCGCGATGGGGCCATGCGTGTGCCACCAATAGTGTTGAAAGGCCTCGACGCTGAGGCCAGGTTTACGCCGGAACGGGTAGACGCCTTTTATGCTGTCGCGGACTCGAAATTCTGGTTTGCACATGACCACTCGCTCGGCGCCCGTGACAGCACAGGCCGCCGTTGTGCCATCGGTCAACAACGCGTCAACATCACCGATACTGAGGGCCTCAACGGATGCAAAATAAAGCTCCAGCGCACCGGCGAACGGCACTTCCGGCTGATCAGCCAGCGGACTTGTCTGCACGTATCCTGAGAGCGTCGGAAATCGTGTTCGAGCTTCAGCGGCGGCTTCTTCGCCCTGATAGCGGAACGGCGGCTGGTCGGTGGCCTTTAGTAGCACGCTGATCTTATACATCGAAACAACAACTCCTTAAGCCGACGTCTTAAAACGCGAGCACTGGTTGGGCCGGCGCACTGCCAATCGGTGCCTGATAGGGTAATCTGCTCCAAGACCTTACTACTCGGTCCGTAAGGCATGCAACATCGCCCCACAGGACGGCCCGGCACAAGCCGGCCCAACCGCAATCCGTTTCTGTCACCGCCCGATTGCCACAAGGCCAGTTGCCGCGATACCATCGGTCTTGAAATCATTTAGGTAACAGCGTTTTTGTTCGGTTCGGAACCCGCGACCCAGCCACTGCGTCGCGCAATTGATTGGTTCGCACCCAACCGTTTTGATCTGATGCATCGGCGCTGTCACGCAACACGATCTTTGCGGGTAGGCCACGAATCGTTGCGTTCGTTACCCGGATCCTTCGCCAATTTTTCATCCCATCGCGCGGCTGACCCGCGCGCTGTTAGGAGTTCGTCCATTGCATCAGTTACCCCGTTTTCAGCGCCTTACCTTATGCCTCACGGCTTTATTGCTGGCCCTGCCTGCTTTTGCAGAAGAGATCAAAATCGATGGCGTTCTAGATGAGGCTGCTTGGTCTACAGCGCGTGAGTGGACCCAATATTACGAATCGATCCCCTTTTCACTCGCGGCGCCAAAACATTTCCAAAAAGTTTTAATCCTTGAGGATGAAAAAGGGATGTACTTTGGGTTTATCAACGAGCAGGCCAATGACACAATCCGCGCAAACCAGCACCAGCGGGATGATGAACGGGCCAATGTCGACAAGGCCGGGGTCTCGATCGACTTTGACGGCAATGGCCTCACCGCCTACGGCTTTTCGGTTTCGGCAGGTGGCTCCATCAGCGACAGCATCTACCGCAATGAAAACGAAGGGAATACCGACTGGGATGCGGATTGGGACTCGGCAACCCACATTGCGGGCGATGCCTGGTATGCCGAAATATTCATTCCTTGGAGCGTTGCGCCCATGAAAGCCCAGAGCGGGGACATCAGAAACGTAAAATTAGCCTTTTGGCGCATGGTGATCACCGAGGGCCGGGTTAACACTTCGATCAAGGGCAACCCTCGGCAAGAGAAATTTATGTCGTTGTTTCATGATTATACCTTTCAGAACTACAGCGTTTCGAAGTTGGATTTCTTCCCGTTTATTAACGTGACCGAAGACCGGATTCTGGATGAGGTCGATACCAAAGTCGGCATGGAAGTGTTTTGGAAGATCGATTCTGGCAAGCAACTCAACATTGCGCTCAACCCCGATTTTGGCCAAGTTGAAAGCGATGAGCTGGTGGTTAATTTCTCTTCCAGCGAAACCTATTATTCTGATAAACGGCCCTTCTTCTCGGAAAACCATTCTTTGTTTGATGTCAAAAGTAACGAGATGTTCTACATCATCAACACGCGCCGCATCGGCGGGGCCCCCGACTACGATTGCACGCGTTACGCCCCCGATAAGCAAAGCGCCTGCGAAGCCAGCCAAGTGGGCGTCACGGACATCGACTACGCCATCCGCTATACACAACAAAATGAGACCCTGGACTTTGGCTTTCTAGCCGCGTCTGAAGCGGATCAAGCTTACAGCCAGGGTAAGGATTTTTACGCCCTTCGCCTGAGGAAAAATGGCGAGCGGTATTCCTTAGGCTATTTAGGGACTTATGCCGAGCGGCCTGTTTTGGATCGAGACGCAATCGTGCATTCATTCGATTTGACCTACCGGCCCACCGACACCTTAAGAATCGCAACGGTTGTGATGGGGTCCAATATTGACCAAGGCATTGATAACAGTCATTCCTCGGGTGAGGCCTTCCGATTTGGCATCACCGCCTCACCGAACAAGGGCCGCTGGCATGATGTCAGCATTATGTTCTTTGACGATCAAGTTGATATCAATGATATGGGTTACCAGATGATTCATAACTGGGCCTATGCCGGCAGTCACAATGGTTGGAAATTTACCGACTATGACGCGTCGTCCCTGCTGCTTGCGACCGAAATTAACGCCAATATTGCAATTGAAACCAATGCCGATTTTACAATCGCCGGCAAGTCCATTCAGTTCGCCTATGGCGGTAATTTTAAAAACACCGCTAGTTTTAAGATCGAGAATTTCTATCGCACCGCGGGCAAGGACTTTTGGACAACTCGAGACAGTCTTGCCGCACCGATGGTCAATAAACCGGTGAATTACGGCACACAGCTGCATCTGATGGGGCCATCGAATAAATTTTTTAATTATGGGCTGCAGTTTAATCGCGGCAAAGGCTCTGAATGGTATTCAGCCTTGGGTTATTCAACAACCTATGGCGCTAAAGCGAGCTTCTCCCCTAGGGATAATTTGAATTTCACGCTGATGTACGAACATGGCTATGAGGACGATTGGCTCAATTGGATTGAAGATAGTTTACTCGGCATCTACAAACGAAAGCAGCGCACCACCGTGGTTTCCATGAACTGGTTTGGTGGCGACAAGCATGAGCTGCGAGTCAAAGCCCAAATGGTGGCCTTCACGGCACGACAGCCCAGCGCCTATCTCGGCGATCTGAACGGCGCTTTGACGCCGGTTGATGTCGCGTTATCCCCGTTTAGCTTGAGCGATTTGGCCTTTCAAGTTCGGTATCGCTACGAAGTTCTGCCGCTTGCCTACCTGTACGTGGTCTATTCCAAAGGGGGCAGAATCGTTGAACTCGATGAAGAAGACCGCTTGGGCAAGCTCTATCAAAGGCCATGGGATAACCCGCAGGCCGACAGCTTCACGGTCAAGCTTCGATATCGATTCTAACCTTTGGGCTTGGGCAACATCCAAAACAACAACCATGGCCGCATGTAGCCAACGCGCTCAGCGCACTGCCTGGGGTGCCTGCAGCGGCACGTCTGCTCTGATCCAGAGCCAAACCGCCGCGCCAAAAAATGCCACACCACCACCTGTCGACAAAGCCAGCACCCAACCAATGTGCGATGCAAGGTAAGGCATTAACGGCGCAACAATAATGCCAGCAAGGTTTCCCCCGGTATTCATCAGCGCGCAGGCCGGCGCCGTATAAGGGCCCGCAACATAGGTCTGCGCTGACCAAAATGCCCCTTCCGTGAATTGCGTGCCCGCAAAGCACAATGACAGTAGCGCAACCGCAATATAAGGATCACCGGCATACAAGCCCAGGTACAAAAAGCAGCCCGAGGCAGTCAACCCCATCATTGCCGGTATTCTACAACCGAGCCTCGGCCCCAGAAGCCGACATAACCGATCACAGACGGCCCCACCGATGGTTGCCGTCACAGCGCCAGTAACCCAAGGCAGTGCCGCCAGCACACCCGTCTCAAGCACGGTAAAACCAAGTTCGACCACAAGGTAGTGAAAGAACCAGGTGAAAAACAGATAAAACACAAAACATTGTGAAAAATAAGCGAGCGTAAGCAGGCCGGTTTCGCGGTTTGAAAGCAACGCTCGCCAAGGCAAGTCACCGGCATCTTGGGTTAGATGCTCTCTTTGCCGTTGAATCAGCAACAACTCGGCGGCCGTAACGTTGGGATGCAATTCTGGCGCATCCCGGGCATACCACCACCAGAGCCCGAGCGTCATCAACCCAAAGGGAATAAAGATAAAAAACGATGCCCGCCAACCCCAATACACAACAACCACCGCCACCAATGGCTGCGTCAAGGCAGCACCGAGGGTCAACCCGGTGCTGGACAACGAATTCGGTAAAGCCCAATGCCCCACAGGGAACCAGCGTTCTACAGCGGCCGCTTGGACCGGAAACATCGGCGCGTGACTGAGCCCAGTCAGAAACCGAATGAAGAGTAATGATCCGATAATGCCAATACTGCTGGTAAAGACGAGCCCCGGCAAAACTGCGGTCAAAGCCGCGGTGAGCAGCCAAAGCAACCCTGCCACCAACAAGGTTCTGCGGGAACCAAACCGCTTCCCTAAGGCCCCACCTGGAATTTGAAACAGCGCGTAACCCCAAATAAAAGCGGCATACACCCAGCCCATCTCAATCTCCGACAGGCCCAGCTCTGGCATCATAAACTCACCGGCGACATGAACATTTTGTCGCAATTGATACGACATAAAGCTGAGCAAAAATAGGATTGAAAAAAACCGCCAGCGGGTCGGAATGCTAGCCCCCATCAGGTTTTCGCACCCAGGCGATCCAAAGCCAAAAACCACTGAGTGCTGGGAAGCATTTAGCGACCCACTCGGTCAAGCACATAACGCCGAATATCAAGGCTATAGTCTTCCATTGGCGCGTAATAGCCATGATCAAAGACTAGGGACTGCATCCCGCGCTGCACGCTCTCACAGATAGACCAATCCTGACGGTTGACAAGATCCCAGAAGTCGACGGCATCTGAGCCGTTAAAAGTGGCTTGTTTTATAGTCTCCGGATGAAATAAAAAATCGCAGCGCACCAAGGTTTCGTTAGCAGCCGTCGGCCAAATGGAGAACGCCGCGACGTGGTCCATCGCCAAACTCAGCATCAGGTTTGGATAAAACAGCTCGCCCTTGTGGTGCGTCTTTTCAGCGTCGCTCAAGCCTGGAAAAGGCGGTCTGTCTGTCGTGCCGCTCCAGGTAAAGGTCGTGGCGCCCGCGCGGTGGGCCACCCCCGAATCCCAGTCTAGGTCCGAGGCACCGGCTGAGCGGAATGCGGGCACCAACTCGCACAACTCGGGGTGCACGGGTCCGCAGTGATAACACTCGTTGTAATTCTCGAGCAATACTTTCCAGTTTGCCGAAACGCGGTACTCGATACTCGCGGCCACCTCTAAATCAGCGAGCGGATAGCGCGCAACTCGACGCACGCCATCACCTAAGGCTTCAAGTAAAGATCCGGCATTGCCAGAGAGATCAACAAACACGAAGCCGCCCCAGCTATCAACGGCGATAGGGTGTAATTGGGTGACCCCCGGGGTCAGATTAAGATGCGGCGCCCCCCTTAACGCACCATCGAATTGATAGCGCCAGGCGTGATAAGGACAAACAATACTCCGCTTAAAGGTGCCTTTAACGATCTCGTTGTCCGGCAAAGGCACGAGTTCAGCGCCTCTATGGCGACAGACATTATAAAACGCCCGCAAGGCACCATTTTCGCCGCGCACAATCAAGACACTTTCCCCCGCGACGCGACACGCTAAGTAGTCACCCGGCGCAGTGAGCGACGACGTTCGGCCAACGCAAAACCACTCCTTTAGAAAAATCGCGCCGCGCTCTAAATCAAAATGCGCTGGATCCACATAAAAGGCCTTGGGTAGCGTTTTTTCCAATGCCTCTAAGGTGTCTGACCCGGCGCTCATCTCGGTTCAAGCTCACCGGACAAGGCATCAAATACGGCAATCGGTTCTGCGCTGGCGATCGGTTCATCCCGCAGGTAAAGGTCTTGTTCGCCACTCACCAGACTTCTCGCAAATTCATGCCCCGAATAAACCGCATGCACAATCGCGCCCGGCGCCAAGACATCGCCAATCCGACGAATGCTAGGTCGCGATCCGGCATCAACCCCCTCATACTGGTTCAGAAGCGCATGATACAGCGCATCATTCGGCTGCCGCATCCCAACCATCATCACCGCATCAACCGAGTGCTGTTCAGGTTTCTGATCAAACAAACCTTTCAAATGTGCCGTTTGGCCATCAAAGTCCACAAGCTCAAGAGCGGTTCGAATATCGACTGAGGCCGCCGCCAGACTCTGGTAAACGAAAGGCTGCTCGTTGGTCATAAACGTCCAAGCCGACGCATTGCCTGCTGGGGTCGCATAAATCACATCGCACCCTTGTTTGGCCAAATACTCCGCCATCACGCCCGCCAAATAATAATTGTCGAAGTCATACACGAGGACTCGACCTTGAATCACTTGTCCCGCTTTCACATCATCGGGGGTATAAACCCGTGCGCCTTCCAGAACCGTTGAGGGCAGTTCAAGCGAGGAATAACGATGCTTGGTCCAACGACTACCCGTGGCGATGGCAACATGATCCGCATCGAAGGCTTGTATTTGATCGGAATCTAAAGCGCTATCGGGATACAGCGCAACATTACCCATTTGTCGCAACGCGTTTAGGCGGTAATCCCGCACGCGACCCCAGGCCGCGAGCCCCGGTAATCCGCTTTCAAACAACACTCTGCCGCCAAAGTCGCGATCGGCTTCTGCAACCGTTACCTCAAAGCCTTGTTTGGCCGCGACCAAAGCCGCTTCTAACCCAGCAGGACCGCTCCCAACCACCAGGAGGTGCTTGGGACTCGTGACCGTCCGAAATCGCTCGGGATGCCAATCTTTACGCCACTCTTCTCCTGCCGTGGCATTCTGGGTACACCGCACCGGCACACCATCATGCCAACTGGCGATACAAATATTACAGCCGATACACTCCCGAATATCGCTGCTGCGACCGGTGCGGATTTTTTCGGGCAGAAAGGGATCCGCGATACTCGCGCGCGCCCCCCCAATCAGATCGAGCACACCTCGTCGAACCTGCGACACCATCGCATCAGGCGACGTAAACCTGCCAACCCCAACCACCGGTTTTTGCGTGACGGTTTTAACGAAATCGATAATCGGTTCGTGGGCGCCTTCTGCGCGAAAGCGAGAGGCACCACAATCGGTGGGGCTAGAATCCATTTTAACATCCCATAGATCTGGGATATCCGCCAATAGCGAAACGACCCCATGGGCCTCACTTTCATAGTCGGGCGAGGGTTTGCCACGCAGCAATTCAAGGCTAATGCGAAGCGCAACCGCTGCTTTGCCTTCCGCTGCCGCACGGGTCGCTTCCAGCATTTCTCTGACAAACCGAACCCGGTTAACAAGCGGCCCGCCATATTCATCTTGCCGATAATTGTATTCTGGCAAGAGGAACTGATGACCGAGGTAGCCCATTCCGGCATAGACATAGATAATGTCAAAGCCCGCTGAAATCGCCCGTTTTGTGGCTTGATACTGCCAGTCTACGACGGCTTTTATATCGTGATGATCCATCGTTCTGGGACGTTGTTGCCCCATGAAGCCAATATGCGTTGCCGCCCAAGGGATCCCCGACGGCGACAGTGGCGGCAGGCGCGATGTGCGGTTCATCGCGGCCGCCCCGCCGTGCCATAACTCAACGGCGGCCAAGGATCCATGACGGTGAATCGCATCAACCGCTAGCGCATGAGATCGAATATCTGCGTCATTCCAAAGCCTCGCAAACGGCAACGGTGAATCATCAGAACTGGGGTGAATCGAGACAGCCCCGGTACTGACGACGCCCCAACCCCCTTCTGCTTTGACTTCCCGGAAAGCGGCTCGAACACGTGGGTTTGCCTCCGTCATCCCACTAGCATGCGGCACCTGATAGAAGCGATTCGGAGCAATCACGGGTCCAATCTGAACGGGATCAAACAGTATTTGATGTTGCGGGGCGCAGCCCGACAACCTTTGTTCTTGCGTATTTGAAGGCTCCACAATCACACACCCCTTAGAATCGTTCCCACTGAGTTTACCGTTACAAGCGCCCTCGAAAACCGATCGAAGTCCAACTGCCGCCGACTAGAACCTGCCACTCGTTGCGCACCCCAAGTTATACCACGTTCTTTGGCAAGCTTACTGACCAAGCGCCAGCACCTAAGCCTCCGAGACGGCGCACGAACGTCTTATCCTGGGCTGCTCGATACCCCACAGCGGTGCATACGCGGGCCTCGCTATTTAAGAACCAACTATAGCCCAACTATAACCCGCGACTACATCTTTAAAGCGGGCAAGGGCCGCGAGCGCAGCACCCATCCCGTTTGCTCCAGGAGACTTAAACGGTCGGTCAAGGACGCAACGGCAATTGCGACCAAACGCTAAGCACCACGATGGGTTAACCCCCTATCCACCCAAGACAGAAATTGGAAAATGACCGGACCCGATGCGGCACTGCCGCGCTGACCTGCCGCGCTGACCTGCCCCGCTGACCTGCCCCGCTGACCTGCCCTGCCGACCTACACAGCGATCGGATGACGTATCTTGCCCGCTAGGGTGCGAGAAGGGGATGTGCAAATCGCGAGAGGCTCATTAGACCGGTTGGATAATTTGTCTTAAATTGACATAGATCGAAAACCGATATCGCGTTAAGTTATTATCCTAATAACCCTCAAAAGGAAAATCCGCATGCGAATGATTACCCTACTAGCAACGGCATTGCTGTCGCTACCAGCCTTTGCTGATCATCATGGCAATGTGCCGGTTGGCACCGGCACGTTTGTTGCCCTAATGGTGCAAGCAAAAGACCCCGATGCTTATATCGCAACGCTGAAGAAAAACCCGGCGCCCTTTATCGCCATCGGATCCTCCGTTGCTGGCGCCTGCGTCACCAAAACCGGGCACGACTACCCCGGTCAAATGTTCATTTTTAACGGCTTCGCGTCATTCGAAGAGGCCATGGCCGCAACCGACAAGTACGATGCCATGAAGGCGACCCCCGAGTTGATGGCAATCCGAGAAGTAAAATACAACGTGATGTTCAAGCCTTTAAAGGAATATACCTTAGAGCCAGGTTCTGAGCGGCTTTGGCGACTCAAAATTTCAACTGAAAACCTTCAGGCTTATGTCAACAAGATCGCTGAACTGGAAACCGCGCTCAGAGCAGCCGGCCACAAAATCAATGTTGGGGTATTTCAGCCGATTGGCGGCGGGGTTCACGAAGCCATTCATTTAAGGGCGGCAAGTCCTTCAACCGCAGCTTCCGGCAGAATTCTCGACGAGGCTTTTGCAAGCGCGCCTTGGATGAGCATTTGGGCCGAAGCCTCAGCCCTCGTCGACGAAGTCCTGTCGGATAACTTTGAGCAGTGCGAGATCCTCTACACCGCGGAGTAATTGCTTAGTGGCCTGCCCTCTTGGATCAACCCTTGAGGGTCATGGCCAGGCGCTGCAGCCCAGTTGGCCGGCGACTTCCGTTCACGGCCGATGTGAAACTCAAATATCGCTGATTCAAGCACGCACGTAATCAGGCAATGCAGGCACTATGGCTGCAATAAATTTTGAGGCCCTGAAGGACGATGTTCGTAACATCGGGTACCGAAAGATGCAGCGCTTGCTTTAAGTTTAGCCGCGTCTATGGAACCAAACCTCGACCGAATTGTTCTAACCCACTCAGATCCGCCCGTCATTGAAACAGATCAGAGGCTCGCGCCGCATCCAATGACCATCCTTAAAAACAGCGCTGAGTCATTGCTCGACTCGACGGTTTCTAGGATAGTAAGTGCCTGAACCTGAGTCCTAACCCACGGAGCCGAAATTGAACCTAATTAGCGACGAGATCTTGATCGATTCCGGACAGCAGTCCGCCACGCACAAACCGATCTACCCTATGAACGAAGACTTCCGGTTTTGGGATCCGGCGGCGTGGACGAAGGGCCATCCGTTCGAAGCCTACAAGCGAATGCGGCAAGACGCCCCCGTGATGTGGACCAAAACCGACAAGAACCTTTCTGGCTTTTGGTCGGTGACAAAATATGAGGACATCAAGGCGGCAGAACTCGCGCACAAGGTTTTTTCCTCGCAACGGGGCAGCATCAACATGGGCGTGCCAGAGCGCAAACATTGGCGTCCCGAGAAACTGGTGCCGGCGGCCTATAACTCCCTGATCAATCTCGATGAACCCTTGCATCGCGAAATGCGCATGCAGCAAAGCGAATTTTTCTTTCCGGGTTACCTCGACACCATTCGCGAAAGGGTTGGGCTGAAAATCGATGCTCTGCTGGATGATATGGAAAAACAAGGCCCGGTCGTTGATTTCGTCAAGCTGTTTTCTGAAGAACTGCCCTTGTTTACTCTGTGCGAAATGCTGGGCATTGATGAGCAGGACCGACCCAAGGTCAAAGTCTGGATGCATCATCTGGAAATGGCCGCGCAATTTTTAACCAACCCTTGGCAGACGTTTTTCTCAGAGCCGATGTTCCCGTTTCGTTTCAACGCGATCGTAAACAACCTGTTCAGCTATGGCGAAGCGGTGATGAAAGATCGCCGCGCGAATCCCCGCAACGATCTTTTAAGCGTCATCGCGCGGTCCAAATTGGGCGGCGAACTGCTACCCCAACCGTTTCTCGATGGTTCTTGGCTGCTGATTATCTTTGCGGGCAATGATACCTCCCGAAACTCTTTATCCGGCACGATTCGGCTGATGACCGAGTTTCCGGATCAGCGCCGCATGGTCCTGGACGATCCAAGCCTCATCCCGCAAATGTCGGAAGAAGCTTTGCGCATGGTTTCGCCGGTGATGCACATGCGCCGAACGGCCACCGAAGATACCGAACTCAATAGTCAGCGCATTGCCAAGGATGAAAAAGTGGTGCTGTGGTATGGCGCCGCCAACCGCGACCCGGACATCTTTCCCGACCCGGACAACTTCAACCTGCATCGAGACAATGTGGATAAGCACATCGCCTTCGGCCATGGCGTGCACAAATGCCTGGGCGCCCGCATTGCTAAAATGCAACTGCGGATGGCGTTCGAGCGAATATTTGATCGGTTCCCGAATATTACCTGGACCGGCAAACAAACGATTGCCCCGAACCCCTTGGTGCACGCTATTTCGAGCCTACAGGTTAATCTCTATGGCCCCGGCGGTAAGCGCCCGGTAAAAGTGGCCACACCCGCTTGAGTTGACCCACCACGACTTGCAGGCGCTTATGGCAGGCGCCTGCCAAACCCGCTAGGCGGATTTCGTAGGGATATAAACACTGCGTTGAATCTTTGAGAAGACCCGGTGCACCATCGGCTCGAACAAATCTAACGACAAATCAGGCTTGTCGTAGTCGAACGCAACATTGTCGTAGGCGGCGATAAAGTGCGCCGTGCGCTCAAAGTGCGGACTGTCTTTATAGGCATCCCGCATATTTGGGTCTAGGCCGATATGGTGGAAAAAGTTTAAGCCCTGGAAGATGCCATGGTGCTTGACCATCCAGAGGTTTTCCTCGGAAACAAAGGGTTCAAGAATGGCCGCCGCAACATCCGGATGATTGACCGTGCCCAGGGTATCGCCAATATCGTGCAAGAGTGCGCAGACCACGTACTCTTCATCTTCCCCGGCGTCTGCCGCTAGCGCCGCGGACTGCAACGAGTGTTGCAAGCGGGTCACCGGAAACCCGCAAGGCGTGTCCAGCAGTTTCAAATGGTTCAAAATCGCGACGGACCGGTGTTCTTCATGCTCGCGGTTGTAAGCGCCCATGGCTTGCCAATCTTCTTTTGTAGTCTCTGTAAAGCTCTTAAATTTAACCAACTTGTAATCTCCTTCTCGATGTAACGGTATTACGCCGCTAGATACTCCCCGCTTGAGACCCAATCGTCAATTTAAATCTTCAGCCGATTTGACGCGCCATGCCTTCCGATCGACAATGTGGCGTGCCCCAGCCCATTGAGACCACAAGGCTCACGTCTGTCAGCGCATAGAACCAGCCACTGGTTTAGACTGTCCGTGCAGCGGGATCTACGAACCTTCTAATAAACCCGCATTTCAAGAGAGAAAACCTTGCCCGCACTTTATATCCTCAGCACCGTTCTCATGGGCGGTTACGCTGCAATCTTTACCCTGCTCGCGCAGCTGCGCTCGATTTTCGGGTTTACTGAATTCGAAGTCGGCGCGATCACCGCATCAGCCTTCTTAGCCGGTTTTTTCGCCCAAATCGCTTTGTCTCGGCTCGCGGATACCGGCCAAGGCGCAAGGCTCATGCAGATTGGCATGGCCGTCAGCATTATCGGCGCCGGCTGGATGTGTGTCGCTGATTCACTGACTGCTTGGATCCTCGCGCGGGTGCTCTTGGGCTTTGGGGCGGGCGCCGTCCGACCCGCCATGCGTCGAATGGCCTTTGTGATGAACCCCACCAAAGCAGGCGAGATGCTGGGCCGACTCGCGGCATGGGAGATGGTTGGGTTTCTTGTTGGGCCGATCCTTGCTTCCGTCTTATTCGAGGTTGGCGGGATCGCGCTGCCCTTTTACTGCCTGACTGCCATCTTATTAGCCGTTGTGCCGTTTGTGCTCCGAGTTCAGATTCCCGGCAGCGAGACGCCTTTAGAAAAACCCATGCGCGCACTCTTAAAAAGACCCGCGATGCAAAGCTGTATCGCTTTGGGCGTCGCTTTTTATCTTGCGATTGGCGCCTTTGACGCGCTCTGGGCGCTGTTCATCTCGGATCTCGGAGCAAGCCAACTGTATATTGGCGTCACCTTAAGCTTGTTTACCTTACCCATGATTCTCGTTGCACCCTTTGCCGGTCGCTATGCCAGCCAGCACAATATTTTACGGCTGTTAACAAAATCACTTGGCCTCGCCGTCATCATGATCGCCAGTTACGCCTTTATTGAATCCATTTGGTGGATCTGTTTACCGCTGGTCATCCACGCACTCGCGGATGCCGTCAGCATGCCCGCCACCCAACTCGCAGTTGGCAAAGCCAGCGGCGAATCGGCGCTGTCGGCAGGACAAGGTTTATTTGGCGCCATCGGCCTCATTGTCGCGGCGGTTGCGAGCCTCGGCGGCGGCTACCTGTATCAGTCAGCCGGCGCGGCCACTGTCTGGCTCACGGTTGCGAGCGCCATGATTGTTTGTTTAGCCTTCGCTTATTGGCGTGGCCGCGGGATACTTGAGCCTACGTAAATTCTGGCATGACGATTAATGCGCCCCAAACCGGTACCGCATTTGCCTCATAGGGCTTTGTGTTCTCAAGGCCATTAACGGCGATCTTTGCCGCGATTAAATAAACACCAAAATCGGGCTCTCAAACAATCGGCCTGACATTTTTTATTTGACGATCAATTTTCTGAGCTGGCGGCGCCAAAGCGATCAGTTGCAATTGTAAAAGCCCGCCCAAATCCAAGTTCTAACCCGCCGCGGGTTCATGGCAAATGACCACTTCGTTCAAGCAGTTTCCGGCCCCATAGCAACTCGCCTAATTGACGCGCTGCACCCGCAGATTAGACGGTTACGACGAAGGTGCGTGGCGCCTACCCAAGGATTACCATCCCGCACTTGAAAGATTAAAAGGCGGCTAGAAAGTTGGCTATGATTCAGTAAGCTGTCGATAAGGCGCGGCGCCGACCTAAGGAGAAACAACTTTGGCAACCATCATAGAAACGGGACATCGCATCAATAGCCGTGAATCCGGCTATCAGGTGTATCTGCGCAACAAGCGCAGAAGTGACTTGCCGGAAGCCCAGGATGCCGCGCGCACCGTATTGTTTGTTCATGGCGCGACCTATGCCTCGACCCTAACCTTCGACTACCCGATCGACGGGACTTCTTGGATGGACCAACTGGCGCAACAAGGGTTTGATACCTGGTGCATTGATTTGCTGGGCTACGGCTGTTCTGATCGTCCAGAGGCTATGAACGAACCCCCAGAGAACCACCCACCGATCTGTGATACCCGCACAGCAGCCGACGATGTGGGCCGGGCTGTCGCGTTTATACAAGGTCATCGCGACATCCCGCAATTGAACCTGATCGGCTATTCCTGGGGAACAGCCATTGCCGGGACCTATGCTGGGGAACACCCTGAATCCGTTCACAAGCTGGTGTTGTGCGGTGCCTTATGGGTGCTGCCAGGCGCCACCTCGGGCCTGGTTCCAGAAGCCCTTGGATCTTTTCGAACGGTGAATGCCGAAGCCGCCAGCAAGCGCTGGGCGCAAGGCCTTACCCAGGCAGAAATGGACAGTATCGCGCCACCTGCAAGCGTGCAGCACTGGTGCACAACCGCAATCAACAGCGACCCAAGAGCTGGCGAAACCGAGCCGCCCGTACTGCGGGCACCCACCGGCGTGATCAAGGATTTCATGCACTACACGGCCAATGCCGAACCCTGGTATGCACCCCAAAAAATAACTGCGCCGACGTTGGTCGTCGTGGGCGAATGGGATTGTGAGACAACCCCTGAACAGTGCCAAATGGTCTTCTCACAATTGGATCATGCCCCACTGAAGCGCCTGACCATGATCGGTCGAGGCACCCACTCCCTGCTTTTAGAGCATCATCGTCACGAACTGCACAGCGTGGTCAGCGATTTTCTGAAAGCCTAGCGGGCCCATTTAATAAAAATGTCTATCGAGGTTTACCGCGTGGCCTTGGGTTTTAGCAAGGCGTGGAAGCATCACTTTTTAATGACTGCCCTGCACCAAGAACCAACCCAAAAACCGTAAATTTTGACTGCGCAATTAAACCAGTGCGCAGACGCGCCAGGCCTTGATAATCTAAATCAAACGATTGAACCCACTCGTAACACATCAAAGACGAAGCAACTCGTAATGAGTCGCCCCCGCCTCAATCGTTAAAACCGAATTGATTGCGCGATCATTTAGTCACCGTTCTTATGGATGTACTGCGCGCTGTAAACAGACTCCCCATCACAATCGGCGTAGGCCGCATAGTAATCCATCAGCGCAGCGCCACCACCACCATTCGCAATCCAATCTTCGTTCGCCATCAATTGTGTTACGTTGCCATAGGACACCATATGCATAAATCGACCATTGGCTGTACCTGCGCCCAGTCTTGGTATAATTACGTTCCAGGCCAAAGAAGCGCTATCTTCGCTGTAGGCAGCCTGCCAGGCGTCGTGTTTTGCCTTTAATTGATTCCAATCGATGCCATCTCTTTTAGAACACCAGTT
Source organism: uncultured Pseudomonadales bacterium (assembly GCA_905182155.1). Taxonomy (GTDB): domain Bacteria; phylum Pseudomonadota; class Gammaproteobacteria; order Pseudomonadales; family Azotimanducaceae; genus UBA9926. Next base: position 12,240 of record CAJJAX010000016.1, on the reverse strand, counting down.
CATCGAGATGATGCGATTATCGGTCGCAGAAAGTCCTTCTAGATTTGCCGTTCGGTTGATGCCTCTTGCAAATTTGAACTTACAGCTTGCGATCTTGTTAACGTCTTGCATCAACTGCTGGGCGGGTTTGGAGGCCAGCCAACTATCCCAGCCCGTCCCAAACGCTTTGATATCGCCCATCACCACATTCAAAAAGCTTGCACTAGGCTGGCCTGGCATTGAATGACTAAACATCGGCACTAACCGCATCAACGATAGCGCCATCTCATTGTCTGAAAACAATTTGCTGACCTGCTTATCCAGTTTCGCAATATCAGCAAGGGACTTTCCTGGCAAGAGTGAGCAAACCTCGAACTGAATCCCAAACTGTGCATTAAGATCAACACCGCGCCAGGATTTCTCATGATGATCGGCATTGGCTGAGAGCCCGATCAATGCCGTCACCAACAACATCGCTAATTGTTTTTTCATCCAATTTCTCCTTGAGTCATTTTTCCAGGTCTAAGAATTCACGGCAGAGCCGTTGCACGTTTCCCATATGCTTCGAAGAAGTCTGTCGAGATCACCAGGGCAGCACAAGGATAGTTCGATATTGGGTATCGACGCGGGTGGCCCGTTAAGCACCCATTCGGGCAGCGAATTAAACAAGACGATCGATTCAGCCCTAAAATAGGACGATTATGAGCACCGGCCATGATTCCAACCTGAAAATATACCGATTCCCCGCAGATGCAGATCCGCAGGAAGTCGGATCAACCGATTAGTTGGGTCATCACGAACCCAACAATTCACCCTGCTGTGATTAAAATAGCTTAATACCAGCACAACCCCGTACCTCTTCGCGCAGCCGCTTTAAATCACTTTCACGCAGGTCTCGTATACACGAGCACCCAGGAAATATCGATCTAAAACAGTGTTTGGAAGCCTTCGGCAATCGGGCTGAACCAAGAGGTTCTGGCCCCTCAATTGTGCTTTGGTGCGATTGGCAAAGATCAGCCGGATGGCGGGTCAAGGCCCCCGCCCACTTTTTCGTAACAATCATCGAGCCCGTTGTAGGCCGAAGAACGCGATTGAACCGTCCCGTCGCCATACCGGAGGTCCTTATGCCGCGTTATCGGTTGGCCGGCCGTCTTCGAAGTATATTTGCAGCTCACCATCCCCGTCTGATTGATCAGGTCATCCGGCTCTATTAGCGGGCTGGCGCAGCTGAGTAACAACACAGTGATCAGGGGTAGGAGTAGCAGGCGGATCATATCGATCTTATGAGGGGGGGGATCACAAACCTTACGCCTTGATTAAATGGGCGTAGACACGACGCCCGTACCCGCCGCCTTTGCACACCAGGATTCAAAAACATTTCGGCTTGAGCCATTGCTACGCACCAACGTCACTTATTGACCTAATGAGGGCGCGGTAACGCCGCCCATTCAAAAAGCTCAGTCGCGCCCAGACAAAGCTGCCAGGTGCTTTATCGCGCGCGATATCACTTCAAAACTTTCGCGGTCCACCAATAAATAACGGGCGTAATCAAACCCGTTGGCAGCACCCACCACACCCAGACCGGCTCTAAGTCGACATTCACCACGAGCACCGCGGTAATCACCGCGATGGTGCCCCCCATCATATTGTTTAGGTGTTTGGCGATTCTTTCTTTGCCCGTGGCGGTTTGATGCTTATGACTCTTAAAATCGCGATACCCCAATATCAACGCTAACAAGCCGAAAACCAACAGCGTGATGGTTTGCGGATTATCGTCTACAAAGTAAATGGCAGCCAGCACCCACATGCCAACGCCTGATGACATCATGAAGCAAACCGCCATCCAATCTAAAGACGTTGCAATCCCCTTTCGATTGATTGCAAACCGCAAACCCGAAAACGCCAAATAAAACGAAAAGATCGCGATGAGAAACAAGAAAATATTGCCCGTCATCATCGACATTGGAATCGCTGTTAGAAAGATCGCAACCATGCACCAAAAATACGTTCGGCCTGCCAGTATGTGGCGCTTTTTACCTTTCTCAAATGAAATCGCCAAAGCAGCACAGAGCAGCGCGACCGCGCCCGCTAGGATATGGATCGTTAATAGCATTTGCAGGATCTCATTGCCTGTTATCGAGCTGACGTCCATCTATGGGGCCTCCAATCGTTCCTGCCGTAAGGATTTTCTGCGCACCTTGCCGGCATCGTCGCGTAGTGGCGCCGCTGAGAACTCAATCGTTCTGGGAATCTTGTAGCCCACTAAGCGGTCCTGGAGATGTGCCAGCAGCGCCGCTTCCTCCACGTCATTGGCGGGGGCATCAATAATGGCATAAACATAATTGCCGAGGTCCTCATGCGGCAAGCCAATCACCGCTGAAGATCTGATCCCTGGGAAAGCATCGATAGCCGCCTCAACCTCGGCCGGGTAGATGTTGGCGCCACCCGATAGAATCATATCGGTTTGGCGATCGGCCAGGTATAGGTAGCCGGCCACATCAAAATACCCCATGTCGCCGATGCTCTCAAAACCACCGTCGATCGCTTTGGCTTCGGCACCGATATAGCGATAGGTACTGCCTTGGCCGGTAAGCGGTCGCATGAACACCTCACCAATTTCGCCTGACGGCAAAGACTTACCCTGCTCATCAACAATGATCATTTCACAGGTTGGATTGGGTTTACCCACCGAACCAGGGTGCAGCAGCCATTCCTCGCCCGTAATCATCGTGCCACCTTGGCCTTCGGTTCCGCCATACAGTTCCCAGATCACACTGGCGCCCAACCATTCAATATAGGCTTTTTTCAACCAAGCTGGACACGGTGCAGCCAGGTGCCATAGCACCGCAAGACTCGACAGGTCATAACGCTCGCGCACCTCGGTCGGCAGGTTCCAGATGCGCTGCATCATCGTCGGCACCATGTAGACAATATCAACCTTTTGAGCGTCGATCAGGCTCAAGGTCTGTTCCGCATCGAAGCGAGTGGTCACCGTGACCTGATTGCCCCGAAACAGCGCGTTCAGGCCCCACAGGAAAGGGCCATTGTGGTACAGCGGACCCGGAATGAGCATGGAGCCCTGCAATTTGATCTGAAGGAGCTCTTGGTCAAGATTAAACACAGCCGGGGTTGCCGAGACGATCAACTTGGGCCGACCCGTGCTACCGCCCGACGTCATGGCCTTAAACGATGCGGCAATGCGCTCATCGAGGGCTTCCCCACTCAGGTCTGCAGGCGGCTCAAACCCCACGGGTAGGCATTGCGTTCCAGGCTGGTCATCGTCGTCAACGCCGACTATGAGCTTTGGTGCACCCACCTCGATGATCTGGTCCCTTTCAAATTTAGGCAGTCTAGCTGACACCGGTTGCGGCGTTGCCCCAACCTTCCAAGTGGCGAAGGTTGCCTTGAAAAACTCAATACCGTTGGGCAGCGCAATGGTCACAAAATCATCCTGGCCGACACCCAAGCCCTCATAGTATCGAGCAAGGCGATTGGTTTGCCACTCCAGTTCCGACCAAGTGATCGTTTCACCTTCATGATAAATGGCAACTCGCATCGGTTGACGCGCCGCCCAATAAGCCACGATCCGTGACAATGCTATTTCACCCATTTGGTTTTCCTACTGCAAGGTTATGACAACAACATAAACCATCCCGAACTGGGTTGGAACTGTGTTGCAAATCTGCCCAGCGAAGTTTTCTAAGACCGCCGCCACATCCCAGCTATTTTGCCGTATCCCGTCTACACGAGCGATAAGACGGCGTCTGGTGTCAGCGCGAACGGAATGGCAATCCTGGATCGCGTCTTCATGCGACTAAAATTTCACGCGTTGCGCCCTGGAACCGGCGCAGCACATTTTGTGCGCTCGAGGCCCGTCTCTACCCGCAAAGCAGGACCGGACCACCCGATTCTTCGGGTTCCGAAGGCCCAATGCGTCTTGCTAAACAACAGATTAAACCCGCTGAAATGGCTGCTCGCATCAATGGCCGCGATCTCAACACGGCTTAGAATAAAAAATGCCCAAACCCAAAACCAGTAATGCACCCGACGACCTGCTGGCCACTATCGGCGACTGAGGCCGTTGCGCTATGTGCAGCTTGCAGGACGGCATCACATTCGAACCATCGCGCACTCGGGCTCTGGCCTTGGGTACACAGCCTTTTGTCGTGACCGCGCACGACACCGTGCGGCGCAGGGCCCTGCCAGATTATCCTTTCGCTGTACTTGATCATTTCAGAGGCCGTTGCACCCCGGAAGAAGTGCCACTGAAATTATGAAACCATGCTCGAACTTGGACTTATCGCGACCTGTTACGCCTTAAGCCTTTGCAGTCTTGCCCGGTTGCTCTAGCGAGATCCTGTTCTGGATGCTTTGGCAACCAGACGCTGGGCGCAGGCGCGTAACGTCAGCGTAGGGACCTGCCCAATTGCCAGCATCGAGGGGTACATTGGCCATGCTAGCACCTTGAAAATCCTGCCCACTTTAGCTTTTTCGGTGACGGCCTTGACCCGGCACAACCGTGGCCTGGGGTTACACCACAACGCAATCATTAACCTCTGCGGCGCGCTTTATCGGCTAAACTTACTGGGTCTAGGCGCCGGGCGACAGGGCCTTGTTTAAAACCCGGGCGTTGCACCCAGTAACACAGTGACCGACTAAGATTGCAGGCCAGCCCTGACCGGGGCCTAGACGGTGGACCGGTTGGCTTTGTTAGCATGACAACCACCACGAACGGCGCCATCGAGATTCTTTATCGGCTCTTAACCTAGCCGACTTAAATTTCACCACCCGCAACGAAAGAAAGTGAGTTAGCGATGCAGTTGATCTTAAAAGTTCTAGTTTTAATGCCCTTCAGCCTTTGCATTTTTGACGCTCGCGCCGCGTCTGAGCGTCAATGGCTCGCCGGTGATCACCATATCCACAGTCAAAACAGCGTCGGCTGGGATGATTCGAGTCCCCCGCAGCCGGTGTTTGGCGGGGATGCCATTTACCCGATTGCAACCAATGCCAAAATGGCACAAGGCTTTGGTTTGGATTGGATGGTTGCAACCGATCATGGTGGGCCAAACCACAGCAAAATTAATCTTGAAGTGGCCTATCCTGAGCTCCAAGCCGCCCGGCGAGCGGTGCCAGAGGTGATTCAGTTTGCGGGCCTTGAGCTCAATACCCCTGGCGCAGACCATTCCTCGATCATCATCGCCCACTCAGATCAAGAGTCGGCCGATCTTCACGCGTATGAATCGAAATTCGATGCTCGGGAAGTTTGGCCGGTTGATCCCGCTCGAGCGGCTGAGTCGAACATGTTGGCGGCTGTCCGGTTCGCAAACCGCCTGACGCATCAGCCCGTCATCATTGCACATCACCCGGCTCGCTCTGCGCCTGACCTGGGTGTTTACGGCTTAACCTCACCCGATGAACTGCGCGCTTGGAATAATGCCGCGCCCCAGATCGCCGTGGGCATGGAGGGCGCGCCCGGTCACCAAGCTGCAGAACTTCGCAGGCAAGCGGGTGAGGATCAATATCCAGCCTGGGTCTATGCTCGAGGCGCCTATGGCAAGGGCTTTCCAACACTGGGCGGCTTTGATCAGATGACCGCCCACGTCGGCGGATTTTGGGACGCCATGCTTGGCGAGGGTCGGCAGTGGTGGATCACTGCCAATTCAGATTCCCACCGGCACTACACCGAAGGCGGCATCGACTTTTGGCCTGGTGAATATTCTAAGACCTATGTTTATGCCCACAAACAGCACGACGATATTTTGAATGGCATCCGCAAGGGTCGAATGTTTGTCACGACGGGCGACCTGATCGACGAATTGTCGATCACCGTCCAGCAGCGCCAAACGACGGCACGTATGGGCGGCACCCTTCGGGTCGATCACAAGGCGCCCGTGACCATTGAGATTCGGTTCCACGACCCAGAAACCCCCAACGCCGCCGGAAAAGTCCCCACGGTCGCCCGAGTTGATTTAATTCAAGGTTCAGTCCTAACGGACCCGTCGACAACGGCTCAAAACCGAAACCCGACCACGAAAGTGATTCAGCGCTTTTACCCCAAGGACTGGCAGCGTGATGGCGCGGACTGGGTCATGACCTATGTCAGCGCCCAAGAGACGCCCAGTTATTTTCGGGTTCGAGGCACCAACACCGAACAACTCGAGCCTGAGCCAGACCCCTTGGGCGAGGACCCCTGGCAGGATCTTTGGTTTTACTCAAACCCTGTTTTTGTGGCGGTTCAGCCTTAACGCAGCAAGAACCCACAAGGGCTTTGGGCTTTGGGCTCTGGGCTCTGGGCTTGTGGGCTTGTGGGCTTGTGGACAACGCCTTTTAAGGGGCGGCGCCCTTCCGGCTCATGCCAGCGAGCAACGCTTGATCTCGCTAGTCGCGCCACTTTGACGGCAGGCCGCGCCCTCAGCAAACTGATTGCAACTTGCCTTATGTCACACTAGGCGTGCCGAAAACACCTTTGGCACTGCCCGCCCAGAGACCTTTGCAGGCATCTCATTGGGAAAGGACAACCTCAGTGCAACAAGGATCATAACAGCGCTGGCGAGTTCGTGATGAGCAAGCGGTTAACTTCTGGTATTCAGTGCCTCGCAGATTGCCATTCAGCGTTTGCACGCGTTTAATGAACCTAACAACACTCAGGTCTCACAATTGGTCGCGCCCTATGACTAAAATCACCCGCCGCAACTTTGTAAACGGCTCTTTAATGGCTTTGGGGGGCACGCTGCTCCCGTCGTTCGGGCAGCGCGCAATGGCATCGCTGGACCCAAGCGACTACCCGCCAGGCTTAACGGGCCTGCGGGGCAGCCACCCGGGCTCGAATGAAGCCGCCCACAGCCGCGCCTGGGGCCAACAGACAGATTGGGGCACGGTGCTCAACAATGGTGAGATGTTTGATCTCGTCATTATCGGCGCCGGCTTAAGCGGGCTCGCGGCGGCGCGCTTTTATCAGCAACAACACGGCCTCGACAAAAAAATACTCATCTTAGACAACCACGATGACTTCGGTGGCCACGCCAAGCGGAATGAGCATTTGATCGATGGCCGCCGGTTGATCAGCTACGGCGGCTCCCAAACGTTGGTAGAGCCCCATCATGCCGACCCGATCATTAAGGCCCTCTTTCAAGATATCGGCGTCGACCTAACCCGCTTCGATACGGCATTTGATCAAAGCTTTTATCGCCGTCACAACCTCGGCGCCGTGACCTACTTCAACGCTGAGACCTTCGGCCAGGACGCACTGGTCAAACATCCCTTTTGCAACTACTACAACTACATTGAAGGCCTGCCCGGGGCGAAGGTCTCCGATGCGGCAGCGGTGGCACAAACGCCTCTGAGCGAGGAAGGTAAGCAGCAGCTCTTGCGCGTTCTCAAAGGCGGCTTGCACAGCCTGCCGGTCCCAGAAGCAGAGCGTGAAACCTATAGCCAAACCCATTCTTACTTCGACTACCTGAAAACCACCCTTGGGGTTGATGACCCCGGCGTGCTGCACATGGCGCGTAACTCGGGTCTGGACTGGTCGAATTCGGGCACCGAACTGCTCACCATTGCCGAGGCCAAAGAATGCGGCGCACTGGGCTTTGCCCCAGTCCCGGTTTTTGATGAAAACAACCCCTACATCCACCACTTCCCGGATGGCAACGCCGGTGTGGCGCGGGCCCTCGTTAAGAAACTCATACCCAAGGTTGCCCAGGGTGAAAGCGCAGAAGCGCTTGTCGGCGCGCGCTTCGATTACCAACAGCTAGACCAACCGAAAAACCCAGTACGCATTCGGTTGCGCAGTACCGCTGTAGACGTGCACCACGCAGGCGACCCGAGCAGCAGCGATCAGGTCAATATCAAATACATTCAGAATGGTCAGGCTCATCAAGTGTCGGCAAAGAACGTCGTCATGGCTTGCTACAACATGATGATCCCGCACATTGTCTCGGACTTACCCCGCCATCAAGCCGATGCACTCAGTCAACAAATGAAGAGCCCCCTGATTTATACCACCGTTGGCCTTAAAAACTGGCGGGCCTTCAAAGAACAAGAAATCGGCATGGCAATGTGCCCGGGCAACTTGCACCAAGCCGTGCTGATGGATTTCCCGGTGAGTCTTGGCGGCTATCAATACACCCAATCCCCAGATGAACCCTGCATCATCCAGATGATCAGCTGCCCTTATGGCGAGACGCTTGGGCAGCCCAGGGCCGAGCAATATAAGCAAGCGCGGCGCACCATGCTGGGGCGTCAATTCTCGTTTTACGAGGACGACATCCGAGGCCACCTGAGCGGCATGTTGGCGCCTAAAGGCTTCGACTTCGATCGAGACGTTGCGAGCATCACGGTTAACCGCTGGGCCCATGGCTATACCGTCGCCGGCCCTGGAGATACCGCGAAAGTTGGTCGTCAGCCTTTTGGCAGAATCACGATCGCGAACTCGGATTCAGCGCCTGCCGCAGATGCCATTGAAGCGATGATGATGGGGCATCGGGCTGTGGGCGAGTTAAATTAGATAACCCGGGCTGTCAATCGCATTGGTTGGCAGTCCGGCCGCCAGTATCTTTAGGGATAAGCCGGCCCGCCGCCTTTTTCAAACAAGTCGCTGACCTTTTCTTAAGACAAACCCAAGACACGCTCTATCGATGAAACTCAAAGCTCAAGCATACGGCACTTGGCTTTAACGCGGTCGGGGCTTCGGCTTGGTGCTTATTGTTTGTTGTTTGTAACTTAGCCTCAGGCGCGGCGCTGGCGCCTCGTATCGCGCTGACCTTTGCCCCAAGAACAGAACGCCGGTTAACCAGCCTTCGGTCATTCGAGTGTGGCACCCGTGAGGCGCTACATCAGCCTGATGGTCACCAACTTACCGTTGAGGGCATCCGGCAACCAATCGGGCACCGTTGGTCGCAGCCTGGCAAACACGTCTTTCACCAGCGCGGGATCCTCCAAATTGACCCGAGCATGGCCCTCGAGAACTTCCCCTTGGATCAGCATTGTCACCGGTTGACCCGAACCTTGAAAAGCACGCCACCATCGGCCATCGATTCCCATGAACACCAGATCACCTTCGCGCAAATAGTTGACCGGAAACACGCGGCCATCTGGCCAGAGTGATCAGCATGGTGCGCGCCGCGCGAGCGCTCTGAGGGTCGAGCCGCAACGTTTCAGCGACGGCCGCGTTAACCTGCGCCGTCCGCCATTTCAGTGCTAGACCGCCCAGACATAGGACCACCACTAAAGCCAGAATCCATTTCCGCGTCATGCTTTGCCTCTGCTCCGCTGATCCATGACGTTCAAGACCGCTCGCGCCAACCTAAACCGGTCAGCGCTTAATAAGCCAAACCCGTGTTGCCAAAATTAGTAAACCATCGAGACCGGGCTCTTCACCACCGTCAGCTTGCTCTGATCTTGCAACACAGTGATATCACTGAGCGGGTCGCCATCTACCAAAACCAGGTCCGCCACTGCGCCTTCGGTTAGAGTGCCGAGGCGTCCCTTTGGGTCAAAGGCCTGGCCACCGTTTCGGGTTGCGCACAACAGCGCGTCAGCCGGCCGCATGCCGAACAACGCAACAAAGTACTCAAGATCTTTGGCATAGGTGCCATGGGGCGCAATGCTAAATACCGTAGTCGGCCGCCCACCACCAGGCGCACGCCCGCAGCGCGCAGTTTTTCAACCGTTGCAATAGTGGCTTCGATCTCTCGCTCATAGCCCTGGGCTCGAACGGTTGCCTTACTGACCCCCAAGGATTCGCATTGGGCAAGATACTGCACTTCCCACGCAATGGCTGGGCCGACAAAGATTTGATCCTTGGCTGCGGCCAAAAGATCCACCGCTTCCTGGTCTAGGTAATTGGCGTGACCAATAAAATCAACACCCGCCCGGACCGCTTGCTTAACGGCTGCAGCCGAACGCGCGTGGCACGCCACCCGCATCTTACGGCGATGGGCCTCGCTCACCACCGCCTCAACCTCTTCGTCACAAAACGAGAGCTCACCTGGGGGATTGGTTGCATTAATGGCTTCGCCATCGATAAAAATCTTAACGATATCGACCCCATCCCGGCGCTGTTCGCGTACAGCTTGGCGCAGGGCCCAAGGGCCATCTGCGATCTGGCTTAAGCCGCCCTTGGAATCCACGTTGCTGGCGGTTGCGCCGAGGTCCCGACCTGCCGCCAACAACCGCGGCCCTATAATCCGGCCCGATTCAATCGCCCCGCGCAGCGCCACGTCGATCTTGTAGGTCGAGCCAAAGCTGACCGCCGAGGTAAACCCCGCAGTCAACATCTTAGCGGCATTGCCAACGGCGGTAATGGTTGCGTCCTCAACCGATGTGTCGCCAATGGCAAAGGGGCTCGCATCCGCAAACGACAAATGAGCGTGGGTCTCGGTCATGCCCGGCATCAGGAATTTCCCGCTGGCATCCACCAGCAGACTCCCTTGCGGAATCTCCGGCATCGCCTGCATCGGGCCGGCATACCGGATCAGGCCATCGCACACCCACACCGCGCCATCGCTTATGACCGATTCATCCGTCGCGGGAAAGACGGTGGCGTGGGTATAAAGGGTACTGTTCATGGTGTGATGCCCTGCTATTGAACGAAGTATGCTTTTAAACGAAGTATGCTTTTAAACGAAGTATGCTTTTAAACGAAGTCTGCGTTTAAACGAAGTAGGCTTTTTTCTTTTCGCCATTGGGGCCATAAACCGACTCGCTGCGCTCAGTCAGGTAGGCTTGGTTGACACTCTCGACAATCTTGGCGCTATGAAGCAGCGTCACCATCTGCTGATAGGTAGGGTGTTCAAAATGCGCGGCCAACGCATCACTGTCTTCCCAAAGCTCATACACCTGAAATGCGGGTCGGCACAGCCGGATCCGCAGCAAAACAATAGGCATGGCACCCCCGCTTCCTGCTCTCGAGTTTTGAGTTGAACCTCGCGGGTAATCTCAACGGCATGGTCTCGGTCTGCTTGGGCTTTCAAAGCTCAGCGCTGCAACGACAATAATCATGGGCCTTCTCCAAATTCTAGTTTAGGTGTGCTTGTGTCCAACGCCGGTGCGATGGCCCCGCTGGCCCCCGCAGTTCCCCGGCGTGCTCAGGATAAACGGAAGCAGTATACAGATCACCGTGGGCGTCCATTGCCAGTTGATGGATATAGATGGCAATCTTTTCAACCCGCTTGATGACGTCACCCGTGTCTTCATCCAAAATTGCAAGGTTACTCATCTTATCGCTGGCGTAGATTTGGCCATTATAGCTAGCAAGACTGAGCGGCATAATGTGGGTCCACGCATCGAGGTAATCCCCGGCCGCTGAAAAGCGCTGGATGCGATGCTGACACCCCGGCGCGACCACCGTGCGATGCACCGGGATCTGCCCCGGCACCGTCATATAATCATGAAAATTACCGCCGCACAGATCGGCAACCAAAATACGGCCTTTGCTATCAAGGGTTAAGGCATGCGGGGTGTTGAATTCGCCCGGGCCTCGGCCCCAAGTGCCGAGCGACCGAATAAACTCGCCCTGGGGCGTGAACCACATCAAACGGGAATTCCAATACCCGTCCGCAACCACAATGTTACCGTTGTCTTGAACCGCCACCGCCGTGGGCCCGTTAAAGTGGGTCTCGTCATCGCCCCATTCCCCAAAGGTGCCGAGGGTTAGTAACAATTCCCCATTGGGGTGGTATTTTTTAACCACATGGCCATCCCGGTCTGTTATCCAGAACATCCCATCTTGTTCGATATACAAGGTGTGCCCACCGAGGGCGAAGCCGCGTTCATCCGAGGGGCCCCATTTACCCAGATAATCCCCTGCTCGGTTGAACATCGAGATACTACTTTTGCCCATCTTGTCTTTGAAGGCCAAGGGGTGGCTCGCCCAGTGCTCGATATCGCGGGTCAATAAATAAATGACGCCGGCGCGATCTACCGCAACCCCAGAGCCCATTTCAAACTGCATGCCGGGCGGATAATGCGGCCAATCTTCGACGCGCTGATATCCATCCCGAGGATCTGGGCTGTCGGTATTATTTTCAACATCATGAGACGTACACATCGGTTTCGACCAAAAGCAAGATCTTTGCAGGGTATCCAGTCCGCCAGCGCGCCGCAAGCTCAAAACAGCCGCCCAACCGCCCTTGACAAAATGCCAGATAATGTCACGATAGGTGACATTACTTATCACAGAGACAACGCTCATGGTGCGCCTGGCTGATCTGCCCGAATACGAACGCGCGCACTTATTGGAAAAGAATATGCCGCCGCTGGGGC
>CAJJAX010000015.1 GCA_905182155.1 uncultured Pseudomonadales bacterium | reverse complement strand
TTGGCCAAGTTAAAAAACTTGATAAAGGCGTTGATGTACTGATCGCTACACCGCTGCAATCCTTGTGCGCCATACCAATTGGGCCGTGGTCGTGGTTGGCGAGATCAAACCCCAAGAGCAATCGTTCGTTACCGCCCTCAAGCAGCAAGCCGAGCAGCTGGCGTTCTTGATCGCGTTGTTTTTACCGGCCCGAGACCCTTTGAGGAACTGCCTCGACTCTTTGCCTGCATGGCAATCGTCACTGCGCTCAGCCGAAACGAAGGCTATGGTTTGACCGTTTTAGAAGCCATGAGCAGCGCCAAAGCGGTGGTTGCGAGCCGAGCGGGGGCTTGGCCTGACATCCTGACGCCAGAGGAAGACGGTTTGCTGGTCGATATCGCGGATGCGGCGAGTACCCAGGTCGCGCTCGAGCGACTGGTCACCGATGAAGACCTAAGGGCACGCTTAGCGGCCAATGGCCGGCGGACCGTACTTGATCGATACTCGGTCGAGACCGAAGCCGCCGCCTTGCTCAACCACTACCGCCACCTTGCCCAAGCTTGAGCTTGCGGATCAGGTTAACTGATCAATCCCGGCGGGGGTCACGACAAGTTTCTCGCGGCGGACCGCTGCTCGAATCACTTGATTATGAGCCCAACCCGCCGCCGACTCATAGCTTCTGGATGATCCAGATGAACCGTAATGGCGCTATACGAAGTTGCTGGGGTTGAATGCCTGCGTTGACGAGACGCTCGCCAAATTCCGGTCTAGCCCCCATACTGCAAGCGTTCATCAAAGCCATTAACCAACATCGCATCAGACTTCCAGCAGACGCGTTGTGACCATTCCAGGTCGGTTTCGTTGGCGCCAACCGGTTCAAGGCTCGTGCCATCAAGCCTGCGGCCATTAATTTCAAAAATTTAAGGCTGATGGGCATACCTTGGGCCCTTAACCAAGCCGGATCAAAGCAGCGCTGCGCGCGCACATCTTCAGGGATAATTGTCTGACTCACTGCCAGGGCAATTTGAAATAACCACCGCTTAAAAAGCAGCCTGGACGAGACGCTGCCCGATGCTGGCTTACAAAGTCTTGACGCGGAATGCAGTCGCCATCGGTCAGGATCAAATAATCTCCGGTGGCCGCTAAATCGCGCGATTTAAGATTTGGCATTTTGAAAGCCGTGATCTTCGTGCCACACATGACGCAACCTAAGCTGGCCCTGGCGCTTGCAGCCTCAATGACCGCTCGGGTTCTGGCCCGGAACCATCGTCCGCCACGATCACTTCAAAATCCGAGTCGGTTTGATTGGCAAAACCCCCACAATACTTTCTCAAGCCACCTCGGAGAATTGTAGGTTGTAAAAATAACGCTGATTTTCACGCGACGACTCAATTGCAGCCTGGAACCCGCATTATGAATGATCTTGCCCATAAAAAAAGGAGATCCACTGCTGCGTTCGCTCAAGGCGCCAACCGCAAATGCCTATTGAGCTTGGCTTTGATCACAGTATGATCAGATTAACAAAAACAAAAAAGACCCTTTTGACATGCTGAAACCCGATTGGTCTTGCCCTTGCTTTACTGCCACCGAAAGATTGCAGCGCCTTGTACGCCCGAAACCGCGTCTTGTGCTGATCAACGGCCTGCAGAATTCAGGCGCGTCGTTGCGATGAGGACCCTGCCGAGGATGGCATTGAATATCGAGCCTTGGCATTTTCCATTGGCCGCTGGATGCCCGCCACGGCTGAATCGCGCGAAGATCATCGCCCCATCAGAGCAAATCCAAGATCCAGCCGGCGAGTTTAGCCATCAAGAATCCGCCTCGCTTACCCAAAACTTTGACGCTTTATTATCGAACCTTGAATTAAAGCAGCCGTTGGCAGAACGCGATCGAACGTTCGTCCTGACGCATCATCAGGCCTGCGCTGCGCTTTCTAGCCTATCGCCACCATCTGATGCTTGAACTGAAAGCCCGTCGCCCTAATGGGCCCAGCGCCCTCGAGCGAGACCCATCTTAATGAATCATCTTTTAGCCCTATGGATAAAGCTCTCCTTAGACCGCGCTAAAGGGGTCCTGCTAACTTGCATCGCTCTTAGCATTGCCGGCACAACCCTATTTTTAATTGAGGGCCGGTTAAACTCGGACCTGGCTCAGCTCATCCAACCCAAAGGCAATCAAGACTGGTACCAAAGCAACCAAACTTTTGAAGACGCTTTCCCGGCCTATCGGCAAACTGCGATCGTTGTCGTTCGGGGGTCGAACCCGACTGATACCAAAAATGCCACCAAAATACTGAGCGCGGCGCTCGAGCAGAGCCAAGCCTTCGACCAAGTTTTTGCCCCCGGGGTTGAGCCCTTTATCGAAGCGCATCGATTGTATTTCCTTGAGCAACCGGACCTATCAAATTGGTTACAGGGCGCCGAATTTAACTTCGGCGTACTTCAAAGACTCAATGAGCAGCCGACCCTGAGCAATGCGCTGCTCATAATTGCTGATTTGCTGGGGGTTCAAAGTGGCCAGCCCTTGCCCATTACCATGACGCGTTTAATTGAGGGTTTGCTGGACGGCCAAGCTTCGGTTGAGGGTTTTTATCCCCTCGCGCCGCCGGACCAAATACAATTTTTTGAACTGATCATCGTTAATGGCCGACAAACCCTTGATCAACCACTCCCCAACGAAGAGATTGTCAGGACCTTGCGGACCTTGATTGAAAAACACGACCTGCCCCCATCGATCGACGTGGCATTAACGGGCGAAGTCGTTTTGGCGCATGAAGAGATCGGCGCCGCACTCAAAGGCATCGAAATTGCCGGCTTCGCCTCCATTGTCATCCTGGGCATGATTTTACTCATTGGGATTGGTGACTTTAGAATTATTGCCGCGATATTTTTGGTTCTGGCCACCGGCATCGGACTAACGCTCGGGTATGCCACCCTGACAGTGGGCAGCTTCAACACGTTATCGATGCTCTTTGTTGTGATGTTTTTCGGGCTGGGTGTCGATTTTGCGACCCATTTTGCGCTACGGCTCCAGACCGACCAGAACACCAATGCGGCTACCATGATTGGGGCGATTCGGGACATGGCGCCCGCCCTCATCCTCTGCACCATCACCTCGGCGATCGCATTTTTATCCTTCGTACCCACGGCCTACACAGGCTTGGCAGAATTAGGCATTATCTCCGCCGGCGGCATGGTGATTGCCCTGCTCCTGACACTACTGATGATCCCGGCATTTTTATCGATCTGGCCACCGTCAAAAACACCGCCCAAATTAAGCTTTTTAACTGCCCGATGGGGGAAAGGGCTTCAGTCCGCATCGACCCTTATTCTCCTGGCTGTGATGCCCATCGCCGTGTATCTCGCGAGCCAATTGGAATTTAATTACAGCGTACTCAGCATGCGGGATGCCGAATCGCCCGGAATGAGCGCCTTGACCCGTTTGCAGCAAGATGGGCAGCAAACCGATTACAGTATCGTCTTGCTGGCTGCTAACGTTGAACAGGCCTTACGCCTAAAATCTCGACTTGTCGAATTACCCTCCGTTGCCAGCGTTCAAATCCCAGACGATTTAATCCCAACATACCAAGCAGAAAAGCAACGCCGCATTAAGGGGGTTACTGAGCTCTATCAAGATTTGTGGCGGGCGCCTGATCCAATTGAGGAACCGTTAGATTTATCCAGCGCCCTTGAATATCTTGAGCAGACGCTCCCGAATCTAAAAGGTCAATCGCGTCAAACCGCAACGCGTATTTTTAAGTTCGCCAAGACCCTAGAAACAAACCCGGCGGGGTTGGCGGCATTTAATGAATCACTGTCCGAGCAATTAAGCCGATCCATGCATGACCTTCAAGGTCTGCTTGAGGCCCAGCCCTTCGGGTTTGCCGATCTGCCAATGCCACTGCAACAACGACTCATCAGCCCACAGGGCCTTCAACTGGTCTCTGTACAGCCAACCGTTGCGCTCACAGACCGCACTCGAACAGATCGTTTTATTAACGACGTTCGCTCTGTGGATCCGATGATTGCCGGACGCAGCGCGGTCGAATGGGGCATTGGGGATGTCGTGGTTGAAGCTTTTCGCGAGGCCTTTATCCTGACGCTCATCGGTGTTGTGATTTGCTTGGGGCTCTACTTCCGACATTTTCTAACCACCTGCTTGGTGCTAGTCCCCATTGCCTTCAGTTTAATCCTGACCTTTGCCACCACTAGTTTCTTGTCGCTCAACTTGAATATGGCCAACATTCTAGTCGTCCCTTTGATTATCGGACTCGGCGTCGACTCTGGTATCCACGTGACCCATCGGTTCTTTAAGGGGGATGACCTAAAACATCAATTCGCCACCCGGCGCGCCGTTCTGATCAGCGGCCTCACAACCCTTGGCACGTTCTTTTCACTGATTCTGAGTCCGCATCAAGGCGCCGCGTCCATCGGGCTATTGCTCACCATTTCGATTTTTTGGCTTTTAGTGCTCAGCCTGTTTTTGTTACCCAATCTGCTTGCGTTTTCAGTCGTCGCGGCTTACTACCGCCACGGGCTGTATTAAGCCCTGACAATCAGGAATAATCCGTCACCACGTTACTTTAATGAGAACCCACCATGCCGGTTGCCTTACCCGTCGTGATCGTTGGCCTTGCGGCAATACTGATTTGGTTTGGGAATCCGGCCATTGCGTTTCTAATCGGCGCAATGATCGCGAGCGTTTCAAAGGCGAATAGCTTGGCTTACACCAGCCCAATTGGCCGATACAGCCTGCAAGCTGGGATCGTTTTATTGGGCCTGGGCATCCAAGCCGACCAACTGCTGCGCATCTCCAGTGACTATACCTGGGTGGTTGCCGGCTATGTGCTTTGCGTCGCAGCCGTCGGGCTACTGGGTTATCGGTTATTGAAATTACCGCCTAGTCAGGGTCTCTTAGTCACCGCTGGAAGCGCCATCTGCGGTGGCACCGCAGTGGTCACCCTGTCGCCGATCATCAACGCCAAACCCTTGGAGACCGGCGCCGTTTTAGGCCTGATTTTTACCATGAATGCGATTGCCTTACTGACCTTCCCAACAATTGGACAGACCCTAGACCTAAGCCAAGCGCAATTTGGTATCTGGTCAGCGCTGGCGATTCACGATACGGCAAGTGTGGTTGCAACCGCCCAAATCTACGGTGACGAGGCGGCCCAGATTGCAACGACCCTCAAGCTGGGCAGAACGCTATGGCTCATCCCAACCGCACTGCTACTCAGCTTAGTCTATCGGAGCAAGGGCAAAGGTATCGGTTTGCCGCCGTTTGTCGTGCTGTTTGTTGGGGCGAGCATTATTGGCTCAACGCTGAGCTTGCCCGCGGCCGTATTAACCGGCGCGGCTTGGCTCTCTAAAGCTTTGTTAGTGCTGGCATTGTTCATGATTGGTCTTGAAATCTCGGTGGCAACGCTTCGCAGCATTCGACCGAAACTCTTCCTTTTCGCGACCGGTTTGTGGTGTTTGGTGGCGCCTTGCGCCCTTATTCTGGTGACCGCCCTCGTGCCCTAGCATCCTTGTGCCCTCACGCCAGAGACAATTAGCGCCGGCGGCGCTAAGCATAGGCAAAATCGGTATTTCTCTGCCCGCGCAGTCTTGGCTACCATCTTCTTCATGAAACTGAAATCAACCCTGATCGACGCCCAAGGGGCCATCGCACTGGCCGTTTTTATAGTGTACTTAGGGGTCGGTATCCAAGCTTTGATCACCTGATGCACGCCCCCCCTGGCGAGCCTTAACCCGCCGCCGAGTGCACAGCGGTTGCGAGCTTCAGAATGTCTGTGCGACTATCTAGGGCCTTGCTCAGTCAGATCAGCTATGAAAATTCTCACTGGCGTCCCCGCCGAGCGTCTCAATGATGTGCCAAACCTTGCACACGTGGCAGAAAACAATGGTTTTTCAGGGTTATCTACTCAGGAAAACCGACACAACCCGTTTTTACCCTTGGCCATTGCGGCGGTGCACAGCCAGCACCTAGAACTGCGAACCAACGTTGCGATCGCTTTTGCCCGCAGTCCCATGGTGGCAGCAGGCCTCGCTTGGGATTTGCAGTACGCCTCAGCTGGTCGGTTCGTCTTGGGCCTGGGAAGCCAGGTTAAAGGTCACAACCAACGACGATTCAGTGTTGCTTGGTCGCCGCCTGCGCCGCGCCTTCGCGAATATATCGACGCTATTCGAGCGATTTGGGTTTGCTGGCGAGATGGCACACCGCTCAAATACGAAGGCCAGCACTATCAGTTCAGTCTCATGACCCCAAATTTCACGCCGGAACCGCTCACCAGTGCGTTACCGAAACTACAGATTGCCGCGGTGGGTCCTGCAATGATGCGGGTTGCAGCGGCTGCCTGCGATGGGGTCATGCTCCACGCGTTTTGCACGCCAAAATATTTAAAAGAGGACATCGTGCCGGGTTTAATCCAAGGCCTGACGGCGCGCGGCGGCGCGCGGGAACAATTTGAGATCTCTGGGGGCGGTTTTGTGGTCACGGGCGCCGATCAAGCCGCCATCGACAAACAATTTGAGTGGGTTCGGGCTCGAATCGGGTTTTATGGCTCAACGCCCTCTTATTGGCCGGTTCTCGCCAGTCATGGATTACAAGACTTGGGTGAAGAACTGAATGCCTTGTCTAAAGCGGGCCGATGGGATGACATGACCCGACGGATTCCTGACGAATTGGTTCACGAATTCGCGGCGGTTGCACCCTATGACCAGATCAAATCCCGTATTGAATCGCATTTTGGCGGCTTGGTTGATTGCCTTAGCTTGCCGCCCGATACCCCGCCGGACCTCGTTGAGGATCTAAAAACCATTCCCTGTTTGTATCAGTCAGACCCAGTATGAATATTGGCGTTTTGGGTGGTGGTAGCTGGGGAACAACGGTTGCGCATTTGCTGTCTCGGCGATACGACGTCACGCTGTGGGCGCGCAATGCTAGCATTGTGCAAGAGATCAACACGCACCACACGAATCAGCGCTATCTCCCGGCCGCAAAACTGTCGCCAAAATTACGAGCAACGGACAATTTACGGGCGGCAACCGCCGGTCAGTCGGTTTTAGTGATGGCGATTCCAGCCCAGAATTTTCGTGCAGTCCTGACCGATGCGGCAAACTATTTAGAACCCCTTACCCCCATCGTTTCGCTCAGCAAAGGGTTGGAGTTGGCCACCGGTGCGAGAATGACCGAAATTATCCAACGGGTTTGTCCAGATCAGGTTGCCGCGGTCCTGACTGGGCCCAACTTAGCGCAAGAGATTATGGCGGGCTTTGCCGCCGCAAGCGTTCTGGCAACGCCTGACCCGACTGATCAAAGTCGACTACAGCGCATCTTTCATTCGTCGCTGTTTCGGGTGTATACCAACGATGATGTCATCGGATGCGAGCTGTGCGGGGTTCTAAAAAATATCATTGCGATCGCCGCGGGCATGAGCGATGGCTTGGGGGCCGGTAACAATACTCGAGCTGCGATCATCACTCGAGGGCTCGCAGAAATAACTCGTTTGGGTGTGGCGATGGGCGCAAAACCAGAGACATTTTCCGGTCTTGCTGGCATGGGCGATTTGGTGACAACCTGCACCAGTGCGCAATCTCGAAATCACACCGTTGGCTTTAAGCTCGGTCAGGGTGAAAGCATCGATCGTATTATTGAAGACATGTTTATGGTGGCCGAGGGGATTAAAAGCGCGCCGGCCGTCCTGCGTTTGGCCGAGCAATATGGGGTAGAAATGCCCATTGCTGCGGAAGTGATGCAAGTCGTGGCGGGTCAACGCGATGTTCAGGGCAGTTTGCGAGCCTTACTCCGCGCCGGGATCGGCCGTGAAGATGAGCCGTTTTAGCAGCCCACCTCACGGCGGCATCTGCCGCTGCATCCTCAGTCTCGTTTAGAATGGGTTAGGTTGGGCGCCTAACCGTCTACGTCTCTTCAACCTAGCGCATCACATTAACGTCTTCGATTATCTCAATTGCCTGATCAGATGACATTGGGCTGTATCAGCGAGATTTTGATCATCGACCTGAGACCGAATGCCTTAATGCAGCTTGCCCGGAGCTCCTAACGCCAACCACGGCGCCCCTAGAGCATCCCGTCAACGGCCTAGAAATTAAATTAAAACCCACCGGCTTGGATAACAATTGAAACCTAACTGCCCAGCCTGACATCGGGCGTGGAACGGCAGACCATCTGGCAACGGTTCAGCAACTGCCATGGGGGTCTTGTGACTTTGTTCAAAACACCGGCCACGGGTTGCCCCGCTGCAAACCACAATCGATCTGCCAACCCTTAAACGCAATTGATAATGATTCGCATTTAGATTAGGATGGTCGGATTAAGAGATTGAGATTTTTGCCCCATGAATCAACAGCGTTACGTCACTATCAGCTTTGGCCTATCATTATTGACCCTATTGAGTACTGCCAACGCAATCGATAATGATTCAAAGCGTCAACTGACCCAAATCGAAGAAATCACCATCGTTGGTTCCGCCTCGAATGCAAAACAAATGGCCGGTGCCGCGACGTTTATCGGACCCGACCGGTTAGAAGCCTTTCATCACAGCGACATTCAGAAAGTCCTGAGAGAAGTCTCAGGAATCTCGCTCCAGATCGAAGATGGTTATGGCTTACGACCCAATATTAGTATTCGCGGCGTTGCCACGGAACGCAGCAGCAGAATCACCCTCCTTGAGGACAATATTCTTATTGCCCCCGCCCCCTATTCAGCACCATCGGCCTATTACTTTCCCACCATGGGCCGAATGCATGCGGTCGAGGTCCTTAAAGGGCCCGCAGCAATTTCCCAGGGCCCTTACACCATTGGCGGTGCCTTGAACCTTGTTTCTACCCCGATCGGTAATCGCTCCAAAATTGATGTATTCGCCGAGACCGGCAGTGATGCAACCCAACGGGTCCAGCTTGATGGGCATAAAATAGTGAATGATCAAGTGAGCCTGCTCATCGAATCGCACCATTGGCGCTCTGATGGCTTCCAAACCATTGATCGCAGCGACAGCGATACGGGTTTGTCCTTAGATGACTATACTGGAAAAGTTCGCGTTCGCTCAAAAGACGGCCGTCACCAGGTCCTGGTAAAGCTGCAGTCGACCGAGCAAAGCTCCAATCAAAGTTACTTAGGCCTCACCGATCAAGACTTTCGGCAAGAACCCAACCGACGATATGGCCTATCCAGCCTTGACACCATCGATACCGATCACCGGCAACAACTCATCCAATATCGATTTGAGGCCTCTCCTCGAACACAATGGGTGCTCGCCTTGTACAACAATGACCATGCTCGAAATTGGTTTAAGACCGATAAACTGGACGCGGACGGCAGTCGCGCTAACGATCCATTCTCAGGGCAAAACTGGCTCTCGGTTATTCAGGCCGTTAACTTGGCTGAGGATCCAACTGAAGCACAATGGTACCAGTCAGTGCTTGCTGGCTCAGCAGACACCGCCCCAGGCAGCATCAAACTTCGCGCGAACGCACGACATTACTTCTCTCGAGGTGTCCAAGCGACGCTGAACCATGAATTTCAAACTCAGGCAGTTGATTACTCATTTGAAGCAGGTCTTCGACTACACGAAGATGGTGAGGATAGGCTTCAACGTGACAGCACCTATCATCAAGAAGGGGGTCGCTTGATCCTTGACGACCTAGGCCAATGGGGAAATGCTGGCAATCGAATTCAAACAGCCGAAGCACTTGCAGCTTATTTTCAGGGTCGCATTGCCTTCAAATCACTGGTGATTTCGCCAGGTCTTCGGTTCGAAGACATTCACCAATTTCGAACTCGCTGGGAAACACGTTTCGACAAAACCCTGGATCCTTCGAGCCGCAATGACGACAATCTTCGCGATCAACGAAAAAACCGGGTGCAAGTATTACTGCCAGGCGTCGGCGCCCTGTGGCGGTTCAATCAGGATCTGACGATCATCGCCGGCGTTCACAAAGGCTTTACGACGCCCAGCAACGCCCCTGGCGTTAAACCTGAAACCGCTTTGAACTACGAATTTGGCGTACGGTTAACCCAGCCACTCGAGGTTGAAGCCATCTATTTCCTGAGTGACTATGACAACCTGCTCGGCCAATGCACCGCCTCGTCCGGCGCACAATGCACCCCTGGCGACAGTTTCAACGGCAACGCTGCAACGGTCCAAGGCCTTGAACTGATGGTCCAGCGCGCCTTCGCGACGCAAGCAGGCCGGACCTTCACAGTCAACCTCAACTACACGTTGCTCGATGGCCAGTTCGACACTGATATTGCAGACACGGCCTTCTTTGGCGACGTCAGCAAGGGCGATCCCATTCCCTATCTACCACGACATCAACTGCATCTTGGATTCGGTCTGTTAACCACCCGCTGGTCACACTACCTGGATTTCGGTTATCAAGATTCTGTTTGCGTGAAGTCACGCTGCGGCACGTTTGAAACAACCGATTCTCAAAGCGTCTTCGACCTCTCCACCCATTATGAACTCAATGCGCGCACATCGATTTTTGCCAAGGTAGAAAATTTGAGCAATAAGTCTATTTTGGTAGCTCGCCAGCCCTATGGCGCGCGCCCAAGTCGAGGGCGAAGCCTCACCATCGGATTTAGTGCGTCTCTTTAAACCACTTCCTTAGCGGTTTGCCGATGGTGCTGCTCGGCGGCCTTCTCAAACAAGAAATGTCCAACCATCCAAGTTTCACCCCCTTGGTACGCGAACATCTCCTGACAGGCCATGACAAACATTCGCCAGCGCTGCAGCAGTATGATCGCCGGATCGGGATTGTCCGAGGCCGCCAAGGTCTTTACGATTGCTGTTTTATGTTGGTCTAAGTTTTTTAACCACGCCTTGCAGGTGTTCGCATAATGCTGCCCATTAACCACCCAGTACTGACGTTGCAGCAGGCGGCCTTCGAATTGTTTCGGGAGCCTATGAGAAGGCATCTGACCACCACTAAAAAACTCTCTAGCCATCCAGTCTCCCTCATCTTGGTCTTCAAAGGGATAGGCAATTTCTTTATGAGAAAAAATATGAACAAAAAGTTTTCCATCTTTTTTTAACCAGCCACTTACTCTTTTTAGAAGCTCACCATAGTTGCGCATATGTTCAAACATTTCGATTGAAACAACACGATCAAAGCTTTTATCAATTGAAAAGTGTTCATGTCCTCGGTCATCACAGTGATGTTCATCAAACCCCGCGCCTGCGCCTGCGCCTCTATATACAACCGTTGGGAGTTGGAATTGCTCACCGCCATAATGGTACTTTCAGGGTATGCGGCGGCCATAAACAATGTCAACGAACCCCAACCGCAGCCCAACTCCAAGATGCGTTGACCCGCCATTAATTGTGCGCGCTCAGCGGTCAACCGCAGCATCGCAAGTTCTGCCTCGGCAAGCGGGGTGTCCACTTGATCAAAAAGCGCGCAACTATACTTTAGATGGGGCCCGAGCATGCGCTGAAACACCTCGGTCGGGACTTCATAATGTTGATGATTGGCGTCCGTTGTGGCCACTGCTAAATCAGAAGCGATCATCGATTCAACAAAATCAGCCTTACCTGCCGCCGTCGCATTAACCCGATCTTGCTTTAACCGTTTCAAAAGCAAGCGACGCATACCGATTCTAAGCAATCCATCTGTGATCCAACCGCGTTCCGCCCAGTCCACTAAATTAGTCATGAGAGGTAACCTCCAATTGAAACTCGGGCAAATGCAACTGCATGTGGACGCAGCCAATCGCCCGTTGCTTGAACCCCGCCTCACAATAACAAAAGTAGTATTCCCACATTCTAAGAAACGTGTCAGACAATCCGAGTGTATGAATCGTGCTCAAATTCTGCTCGAAAGTCTCACGCCATCTGGCCATCGTCAACGCGTAGTGCGGCGTTAAATCTTCAAGCCCATACAATCTAAACCCAGCTCGATTGGACGCACTCACCTCAACCAACTCTTTAACGCTGGCCAGCGCGCCACCCGGAAAAATATAGCGTTGAATGAAATCGACCGAGCGCTTTGCGGATTCGAATTGCGCCTCCGCGATGGTGATGGCTTGAAGCAGCATGCTGCCACCGGGCTTGAGCAGGCTTGCGCAAACCTCAAAAAATTGGGGCAGATAGTTTAAGCCGACGGCTTCAATCATCTCTATGGATGCAATTTTATCAAACTGTCCCTCGAGACTTCGATAATCGGATTTCAACAAAGTGACTCGGTCCTCCAGATGCTCAGCCGCAACGCGCACCTTGGCTTTTTGAAACTGCGCCTCAGAGATCGTCGTTGTGGTCACTCGACAGCCATAGTTACGGGCCGCAAAACAGGCAAAACTGCCCCAGCCCGTGCCAATCTCTAGTAGGTGATCCGATGGCTGAAGCTGCATTTTTTGACAGATCAAATCCATCTTTTGCTCTGATGCCTGCCTCATCGACTGACTCGCATCCCGAAAATAACCCGAGGAATACATCATCGTGTCATCTAAAAACTGTTCAAAGAAGGCATTCCCAAGATCATAATGGGCCGCGATATTCCGCTTACTTTGGGCTGGTGTATCTCGGTTGAGCCAGTGCTGAATTCGCAACATCGGGTTTCTGAGCAGAGACCAGCCGCCATCAAGATCGCCCATGACCTGCCGATTTTTTAAAATTAATACTAGGACCGACAACAGATCCGAGCACACCCAGTCACCATCCATATAGGCCTCAGCAGCGCCTAGTGATCCGCCCAGCGCCATCGATCGATATGCGTCTACCGACTGAATGTAGACCCTTACCGCTTGTTCCTCAGGCGCTGACCCCACGTCGAGCAGCAACTCATTTTTCTCATAGAGCTTTAATCGACCGACCACGATTTCGGAAAACACCGTCACAATGCGCTGTCGCCAAAAACTCGTGGGGCGCGCCATATTTAGGATCGGTGACCCAATTTTGTCATTGCTTGTTGTCATGGTTTTTCCTGTCGGGCTGGGTTGGGATGAGGATAAAAGGGCATTCGTTTCAGAGACAATCTGAATGCTTGCCAATAAATTCTAAAAATGACTTGCGCCGCCTGAAACGGATAGATCAAACAAAACCTTCTGATATTTTTCGCGGAGAATAATTGTGCTCGAAGATTTAAATCAGCGCTAAAAAACGGCTGACCTGATTGACTCACTTGGATCTGGACCCGGCAGAATGCCTCGGGTGTGGATAACTGCCAATGATATTGGGTATTCATGGGCATAAACGGCGAGACATGAAACTGTTTTTGCGAGGTCATACCAGCGTCTATCGGCACCACATAGACGTGTCGCTGATTCCATGGCGTGTTGTGCACCTCTGCGACGACAAAGGTTAATCGCGCCTCCTCGAAACAGTAAAACAACGTAATCGGGTTCATCAAACTGCCAAAGGATCGCCAATTGGCAAGCAAAGCAACCTGACCGTCGAACAATGCACCGGCCTTATCCTTGATTTGATGAACGACCTCTGCCCGAAGCGTTCGATGAGACGGTAAATAATCCTGCCGGTAGAAACTAACGCAATTCCAACCCTCAAGCGACAACCACCTGGAGCGCTGACACAGCGCTGGGATCTGTTCAAGATCACAGTAGAAAGTGGCATGGCGATAATCGAACCGATGCCCTTTGGGGGCCTTTCTGACATGGGTCAGTTGGCCTTCATAGATTGCGGATTCAAGCACCACAGTTGATCAACCGGTCCACGACGCGCAGCGCGCTGACGACGCCATCTTCATGGAAACCATAACGCCAGTAAGCCCCACAATAATGGGTGCGGTTGATGCCTGAAATTTCAGCGTGACGGCGCTGCGCCGCCAACATCGCCGCATCAAAAACAGGGTGTTCGTAATGCAATCGTTTCAAGACAAGATCATGGTTGATTACGCCTGTGTCATTCAGGGTCACCAACACCGGTTGAGATGACGCAAAGCTTTGCAGCCGATTCATGTCGTAGGTTAGGCTGGCCTGGGTTGCCCCGAGGGGCGCATGGTAATTCCAGCTTGCCCAAACGTCACGACGCGCCGGCATGACACTTGCGTCTTGGTGCAAGAGCACGTCGTTACCGGAATACCGCATTGCCCCCAGCACTTCGCGCTCCGCCGTTGACGCATCAGCCAACATCTCTAACGCTTGCCCCGAATGACAGGCCATCACGACTTCGTCGAACGCCTTGGTCTGCTCGCCCACCGTAACAAGAACCTCGTGAGGGCGCCGTTCGAGACAACGCACGGGACTTTCTAATCGCACGTCATGCAAGCGCTGACGTATGGCTTTAACATATTGATTTGAGCCGCCCTTAACGACATACCACTGGGGCCGGTCTTTCAAATCTAGCAGTCCGTGATGACTAAAAAACTGCGCCAGCATCCCAATCGGAAAGCTTAATATGCCCTCGTCGCCCGTGGACCAGATCGCCGCCGCCATCGGCACCAAATAATCAAAAATAAAACCGTCCCCTAAGCCTTCCCGTCGACAAAATTCGATCAGCGATTCTGTATCGTTCGCCGCCACCTCTTTCGCGGCGCGATTGAAGCGCAAAATATCCCGAAGCATCCGCCAAAACCTGGGTCGTAATACATTGGATTTTTGGGCAAATAACGTTTTAAGACTGTGGCCGTTATATTCCAAATTAGGGCGCTTCAGACTAAAACTCATTTCAGTTGGCTGCCCTTCACAACCCAGTTCTTTGAGCAAGGCCATAAATTTGGGATAGGTTCGATCGTTATAAACGATGAATCCGGTATCGATCGAGCGTGGTTGGCCATCAATCACCAGACGATGGGTTTGAGTATGGCCCCCTAGATAGTCATTTTGCTCAAAGAGCGTGACTTTAAAGTTCGCAGCTAAACGATAGGCAGCCGTCAAGCCCGAAATGCCACCACCAATCACCGCGATCGTCTTCATCTTGCAACCCCTTCTTCAAGACACAGGCCCCCCTGCCCGGGCCCTCGGCGGTTGCCTGCCACACGTTTCTTCATAAGCCCCTGCCTCAAGACTCTGACCTTTGGATGCTCGTTCTGCCCCAACCGCTTTCAAAGGTCTTTTTATGGATCAGCAACTCATCTGCCCTAACCTTGACCGCCCGGCTTTGCCAACCTGCGGGGGCCTCTGATGCAAAATCTGCCCCGTTACGGGCGCAAGGCTGCGCCCACGTCTAATTACGATACGGCCTCATCGCCTAGTTGGCTCATTCGATGAGAATGCTTGACCCAATAGCGCACAGACCTATACTTCTTCAATGCACGGCTTAACTCAACAACAGTTGGTCGACGTGACCCAAAAAAGCGCGCCTCGCGCTTGGTTTCTTGTTGCCTATGATTGGCTCTTGATCGCAGGCACGCTCAGCCTCGCTGCGCTCATCCCAAACCCCATCACTCTCATCCTTGCCATTTTTATTATTGGTTGCCGGCAGTTGAGTCTTGGCATTATTGTTCATGAAACGGGTCATCAAACGTTTTTCGAATCAAAACGCCTTAACAATTTTGTGGGTCGGTGGCTCTCGGGCTACTGGGTCTTTTCAAGCAAAACAGATTATATGAAGGGGCATCTAGGACACCATCAGTTTGCGGGCACGCTCGATGACCCAGATCTTAAGAATTACGCCCCATACCCGGTCAGCAAAAAGAGCTTTCGCAGAAAAGTTTGGCGGGATCTATCCGGGCAAACAGGTTGGCGCCGCTTGCGGTCAATCGGCCGCGCCATTGCTCGCTATTCCGAACTCAACCCAGAGGGCCAGCGCGTCGTTCGGGGCGGACTGATCACCAATGGCGCGCTCTTCGGCCTGCTGACGGTGCTCGGGCATCCTTGGCTTTATCTGCTCTGGGTGGGCGCCTTTATCTCGACCCACATGCTGAGCACGCGACTCCGCCAGATTGGCGAACATGCGGCAGTACCGAACAGGCAGAGCCTGGATCCTAGAGACCATACCCGAACAATTATTACTAATTGGTGGGAGCGACTCTTGATCGCCCCACACCAAATCGGCTTCCATCTTGAACATCATTTACTGCCGTCAGTCCCCATTTATCGACTACCAACCCTCCACAAAATGTTGATCGCTAACGGGTATCTTGCCCCCAATATTTTGGTCAAGGGTTATCCCAGACTCATTACCAGCATCACACTTTAGCGGCCACCCAAAAAGACTGGCCGCGATTTCGTTTGAGTGCGAGCGGATCGTGACGACCGAGGTTTAACTGACGCGTTTTATGGACGGCGATTTACAGGAAAGTCCGCTTCACCCTAAAACCGGCTTTAACCACAATGCGGGTGCGTTTGATTACCCAGGCCAGCGTGTTCCGTGTTCCGTGTTCCACGGCAGCGCCCAAGGCTTGTGATTAGTCTTAAATCATTCAGCTTGTTTTGATTATTTTTGCGGAAAGACGACCCAACAATCGCAACCGCGATTGGATTGCCCAATCGCAACAATAAGATTCAGAGGCTGAAGGCAGCCGGATTGCCTCAATCTTTGGCTTCAGCCCGAACCTTGTTTTGAATTTCCTCGCGATGAACTGAAACATCCTTTGGCGCTTTAATGCCAAGGCGTACTTGGTTTCCCTTGGAACCCAACACGGTCACCTCAATCTCACCCCCGATGACAAGCGTTTCACCCACCTTTCTACTAAGAATGAGCACCCTAGCCTCCTTTGACCTGCGACGATTGATTACTTGTTTCAAAACAAGAATCTACGCTTTATTTCGATCGTACCTGAAAACCACCCCCCTTACACGATAGAAATTCAAAGAAACAGCGGCCCCAAAAGGCCCTGTCGGCTTTTGTATTCAGTGGTATCGGTTAAGTTGTGACCAACAGGTGATCCTGCTACGTCAACCAAGGCGACGGCATCGCGCGCTGGCCCGTCTCAGGGTTCAGAGTGACGGCATCAGATCCCTTAAAATCTGGTTTTAAGGGGTTGGACTTGCGCCTAGTGAGCGCTTTGCTCGGCCTCGAGACCGAAACCTGCATGCAAGGCACGAACAGCAAGCTCTAAGTACTTTTCATCAATCACAACTGAAATTTTAATCTCAGAGGTCGAGATCATTTGAATATTAATCGACTCCTTCGCCAAAATTTCGAACATTTTCGCCGCAACCCCAGCATGAGAGCGCATCCCGACACCAACGATCGCCAACTTCGCAATGCGTTCATCACCTAACACCTCTTGCGCCCCAATTCGCTCAGACACGTCCATTAGAATGGATCGAGCCAATTCATAATCGGCACGGGTGACGGTAAAGGTAAAGTCAGTACTAAAATCTGCCCCAATGTTTTGAACAATCATGTCGACTTCAATATTGGCCTCACTGATTGGCGCAAGGATGCTCGATGCGATCCCAGGTTGATCTTTAACCCCTCGCAAGGTCAACTTTGCTTCATCCCGTGTAAAAGCGATCCCTGAGATTAAAGGCGCTTCCATCATAATATTATCCTCAGCAGTGATTAGCGTTCCTTCAACATCGTTAAAACTAGAGAGCACTCTTAGCGAAACCTGATTCTTGTTCGCGATTTCAACCGCACGCGTGTGCAAGACTTTGGAGCCCGAGCTTGCAAACTCCAGCATTTCTTCAAAGGTAATTCTGGACAGGCGGCGAGCGCCCGGCCACGACCCTGGGATCGGTTGTATAGACCCCATCAACATCGGTAAAAATCTGGCATTCATCGGCGTTTAAAGCCGCCGCAACCGCCACCGCAGTGGTATCGGAGCCGCCTCGACCTAAGGTCGTCGTCCAGCCATTGGGCGCCACCCCTTGAAACCCAGCAATAACGGGGACGATGTTGCGGGATAAATCACTCAGGAGTTGGTCAGTTTCAACGCTCAGCACCCGCGCCCGGCTGTGCGCATCATCGGTCAGTATGCCGACTTGGTGGCCTTGATAGGACTTTGCCGAAATCCCTTTTTTTAACAGCATCATTGCCAAAAGCGAGATCGTGACTTGCTCGCCCGTCGCCAACAACACATCCATCTCTCGGCGGGTTGCAAGCGATTGAAAATCGATAGATTCCGCAAGCGCCACCAAACGATCTGTTTCGTGTCCCATTGCCGACACCACGAGCACCGCTTCATGGCCTGCTTCTCGAACGCGATGGACACGATCGGCGATGCGCTCTAAGAGCGCAATATTCGCAACCGACGTGCCACCAAATTTCATGACAAAACGCGCCATGACTAACCCTCTTTATGACTAACCGCTAATGACCCGGGAGTTTAAGCCGAGCCCCATTTTTAAAATCGATATTACCCAAGACGAGCCGCCAGATATGCCTCAACTGAGGCCAACGCAGCCGGTAGGGCATCAACATCACTACCCCCGGCTCGCGCCATATCGGGTCGGCCGCCACCCTTACCGCCGACTTGCAGCGCAATATGATTCACCAACTCACCCGCATGAACTTGGTTGGTTAGATCCTTCGTAACGCCAACCACAAGGGCAATTTTACCCGCTTGCGCCGTCGCAAGCACCACAACCCCTCGCCCCAATTTATTTTTAAGCTGGTCCAAGGCATCCGGTAAACTTTTTGGATCGGCGCCATCAATCAAATTAACCAAAACTGAAATACCCTGAACTTCAAACACTGCATCCGCTGTGTCCAGAGATTCACCACTGACCAGTTTGGTATTTAAAGCGGCAACTTCCTTTTCTAGACGCCGATTGTGCTCAATTAATTGCTCAAGCCGGACCAAGGCCGCGCCTCGATCGGTTTTGAGCGCACTCGAAACCGCATTGGCGAACGCATCTGTCTCAGCAATCGCGCTCAACGCCTGCTCGCCAACAACGGCTTCTATCCTGCGGACACCCGAGGCAATACCTTGCTCTGAAACCACTCTCAGCAAACCAAGGTCACCCGTTCGCAAGGCATGTGTACCGCCGCAAAGCTCCATCGAAAAACCATCGCCCATCGTCAGAACCCTGACTGATTCAGAATATTTTTCGCCGAACAAGGCCATGGCGCCGCGTTCCTTTGCCGCCTCAACCCCCATCACTTCCGTCGAGATAGGGGTGTTTTTTAGGATCTCTTGGTTACAAAGGCCTTCTATGGCCTGCAACTCGTCGGTCGATACGGCCTCAAAATGTGAAAAATCAAATCGCAGGCGATCGGCAGAGACCATTGACCCGCGCTGATTGACATGATCCCCCAGCACGGTGCGCAGCGCCGCATGCAGCAAATGCGTCGCTGAGTGGTGACGCGCGGTATTTTGCCGAACACTTGGCGACACCAATGCTTGCAACTGATCCCCGACCGCAAGGGTTGCAGGGTTGCTTTGGCAGTAATGAATAATGGCATGACCCGATTTCTTGGTGTTTAGGACCGTCAACTCAACCCCATCGGCGATCAGCCGACCCTGGTCGCCCACTTGCCCGCCACTTTCGGCATAAAACGGGGTTTGGTCGAGCACAACTGACACCGAGCCTTCCCCCGACCAAGTGTCGACCAAGGCAGTGCCATTGTGGATGGCAACAACCGACCCAACGAGATCTAAGGCGTCGTATCCTAAAAAGGTCGTCACAGCATCGATCTCTAAGTCTTCGACGCCGTCGCCTTGAAACTTACTCGCCGCCCGCGCACGATTTCTTTGACGTGACATTTCAGATTCAAACCCCGCCATGTCTAACAGCAAGTCGCGCTCTCGAGCAATATCACCGGTTAAATCGGCCGGAAAGCCATAGGTGTCGTAAAGTTTAAAGATGACCTCACCCGGAATCGTTTGATCCGCGAGGCCAGCGATTGCCTCATCAAGAATCCGCATCCCCTGATC
Source organism: uncultured Pseudomonadales bacterium (assembly GCA_905182155.1). Lineage (GTDB taxonomy): Bacteria > Pseudomonadota > Gammaproteobacteria > Pseudomonadales > Azotimanducaceae > UBA9926. The sequence goes on along the minus strand of CAJJAX010000015.1, from coordinate 10,613 downwards.
CAGCGTCAGTGCAAATTGCGTTTCTTCTTTTAAAACGATTCGCTCTATCTGTTCACTGGTTTTGATCAGCATGGGGTAGGTCTCACCCATTTCAGCAACCAGCACCGGCACCAATTCATGAAAGAAGGGTTTTGTTGCACCCAGCGCATGGCCATGACGCAGGGCGCGGCGCATGATCCGCCGCATCACATAACCCCGACCCTCATTCGAGGGCAGCACCCCATCACAGATTAAGAATACCGATGACCTTAAATGATCCGCGATGACCTTCAGCGACGGGATCTGTAAATCGCTGACCCCCAACACTTCGGCCGCTTTAACAATCATGGGTTGAAATAGATCCGTATCGTAATTGTTATGCACCGATTGCATGACAGCCGCCAAACGCTCTAATCCCATCCCAGTGTCGACACATTGGCTCGGCAAGGGCGTCAGGGTCCCATCGGCACTTCGATCATATTGGGTGAACACTAAATTCCATATTTCAACAAACCGATCTAGGTCATCCCCTTCCGATCCTGGCGGCCCGCCTGGAACGGCCTCACCATGATCGTAAAAAATCTCTGAACAGGGCCCGCACGGTCCGGTATCGCCCATCGTCCAAAAGTTATCTTTATCGCCCATACGCGTAATTCGATTGGCAGGAAAGCCAATTTCATTGACCCAAATGGCATGCGCTTCATCATCGCTGTCATGAATGGTCACCCAGAGCCTGTCTTTCGGGACCTTGATGACCTCAGTTAAGAATTCCCAGGCAAAGGCAATCGCTTCGGATTTAAAGTAGTCCCCGAAACTAAAGTTTCCCAGCATTTCAAAAAAAGTGTGATGCCTTGCCGTATAACCCACGTTGTCGAGATCATTATGCTTTCCGCCGGCGCGAATACAGCGCTGGCAGCTAACCGCTCGGGTGTAACCCCGATTCTCAAGCATCGCAAAGGCATCTTTAAATTGAACCATACCGGAATTGGTAAAGAGCAACGTCGGGTCGTTGTCGGGCACCAGCGATGCCGACTCGACAACGGTATGACCTTTGGATTTAAAAAAATCCAAATAGGCTTTTCTGATTGCTTCGCTGTTCATACTTGGTCTCCGCAAGACATCTGATCACCGCCTCATCGCGGCCCCAAGGGCAGATCATCAAACGGGGTATTATAAGGCAGCTGAGATATGTTCATAGTGAAATCCGCGCTGCTGAAGAAACCGGCTCCGCTTTGCACGTTCTTTGCGATCTATGCCTGCATTGCTTTCGGCATCACCAAAGCGCTTATGCAAAACAGAGGCAGCAAGCGCAAACCAATCTGGCGCTTGGCTTCGAAAGGCATCGTCCATGACACTGCCCGCGAGCCCTTTTTGGCTCATTTCACTTCGGATTTTCATCGGGCCTTGACCGCGCTGGACCCGATAGCGAACATAAGCCTCGGCCATTCGCGAGTCATTTTGTAACCCCTGCGCCTGCAATCGCGCAATCACCGCATCGAGCAACGAGGCTTGATCGGGAAACCGGCGGCTAAGCTTTTGTTTGAGCTCAAAGGCTGTCTGCTCACGCTGCGCCAGTAGATTTAGCGCGGCTCGCCGAAGCATCGCTCGATCGCTGGCCTCAATGCTTTCTGTTTCAGACTCGGTCGGCGCGAAGTTTGTTGACGTTACATTCTTGGCTTCGGCACCGCGTGAGGGGCCGTCAGGCCAAGTGTTTGGATTCGTTTGAAATGGGTCGTGGCCAAGGGGCGCTTCATCAAAGCCTTTGCGCGCCGACTCGCCGACCGAATTGTTGTCAGCATCCGAACTTGGTTGTGGACGGGTCGAACGCCTTGCTGGGGGTCGTTTCACCGGCTTTTCTTTAAATTCGTTTGCTTTAAATTCGGTTGTTTTGAATTCGGTTTGGTTTAGGTCTTTTTGCTGAACGTCTTTTTGCTTCAAGTTTTTTGGTTTAAATGTTTTTGGCTCAAGTGCTTTTGGCTCAAGTGCTTTTGGTTTAAACGGTTTTCGGTTTGGGGCTTGCCCGAGACGTGTTTCAGACCACGGGGCAAGGTCCCGCGGTGCTTGCCCAAAACCTGCCTCGCGACGGGCCTCTGCTGGCGGCAAATCTAATACGCCAGAGGGCTTCAACCCTTTGGATTTTTTCTCGATTGCCTCGATCGCTCTGCGGAGCGCTGCTGTCTTATTGTCGTCCGCCAACAGGCGCTCCTTACAGGTTCTCCGATACCGATTATGGTCAACCTTTCGTCTTCAACCTCAACTGATTACAGCATCATCAACCGGGGCTTCTTCCGGCGCTGCAAGGTTATCGTTGAGCAACTTTGCACGAATTAGTCCTTCAATTTCTTGGCCAAGCTCAGCATGCTCGGTTAAGTAATCACAGGAATTCTTCTTGCCCTGACCGATCTTGTCACCTTTGTAGCTGTACCAAGCGCCGGCTTTATCAACCAGACCGAGCTGGACGCCCATATCGACGACCTCACCCATGCGGTAGATCCCCTTACCGTACATGATTTGAAATTCTGTTTGTTTGAACGGCGGCGCCACTTTGTTCTTGATGACTTTTACGCGGGTTTCATTGCCCACAATCTCATCGCCTTCCTTAACCGCACCGATGCGCCGAATATCAAGTCGAACAGAGGCATAAAATTTCAGCGCATTACCGCCGGTTGTCGTTTCTGGGCTACCAAACATCACGCCAATCTTCATTCGAATCTGGTTGATAAAAATAACCAACGTGTTTGACGTTTTAATGTTACCGGCCATTTTTCGCAATGCTTGACTCATTAATCGAGCTTGCAAACCAACATGATGGTCACCCATATCGCCTTCTATTTCAGCCTTCGGTGTCAGCGCCGCCACTGAGTCAATGACGACGACATCCACGGCACCCGATCGAACCACCATGTCGCAAATCTCGAGCGCCTGCTCGCCAGTATCTGGCTGAGAGACTAAAAGGTTTTCAATATCGACCCCTAGGTTTTGTGCATAGATCGGGTCAAGCGCATGCTCTGCATCGATGAAAGCGCAGGTGCCGCCAGCCTTTTGTGCTTCGGCAATGACTTGAAGCGTTAACGTGGTCTTACCCGAGGATTCAGGTCCATAAATCTCAACGATCCGGCCCTTAGGGAGCCCACCGATGCCGAGGGCAACGTCTAGCCCGAGCGAACCGGTTGAGATAGAAGGAATTTGAACTTGGGGCGTGTCGCCCAGTCGCATCATGGCGCCTTTTCCAAACTGGCGTTCAATCTGGGTTAGAGCAGCATCTAACGCTTTATCTTTGTTGGCATCACGTGCAGAGGTGGCTTCCATTTTTGATTTCTCCATTTCAATTCATCGACAACTTTAACGCTGCCTTTGTTACCGGTCTGTGCACAAACCGCGTCAAGGTCTGTGCGTTAATTCGATTGAATACCAATCATTTCCCTGACGGATTCAGCTACCTTTAAAGCGTTTTGCCTAAAACCTTTTGCCGCACTCGCTTTCGTTTTCGTTTTCGTTTTCGTTTTCGTTTTCGTTTTAGGCCACTTTTGTTCTGAATCTCTAGCTTGAGAAGTAATTTTTTCTAAATACCTTTCAATAAAAGCAAATTCTTTTTCACCACATTATTCCAATAATATTTTATCGACTGACATACCTAAAACCTCTTTTCTAAAAGCTCTTTCCTAAATGCTCTTTTCCTAATCAGCCTTTGTTAACGACCATTTCTTTCGGCGACCCTTGCAAGCATTCTTGCAGTCATTCTTTCAGTCATTCTTTCAGTCATTTTTTCAGTCATTCTTGCAGTCATGAGATGGACCATCAGTAACCCTGAAAACAAAGATTAACCGTTTCCTGCTTTGGCAATCCTAACAGACTACTGGTTATGCGTACAGTATATTTTGCGCGTCCTGATTCAAAACTAAACGCGGCCTGCATCAGTTTAAGGATGCAGTGTTTTTCTGCGTTTGCTAACCTTGAGCCAGATTCTTAATCAGCGACGCTTTGTGACGACAGACGCCCATACGCCCATGATGCAACAATTCCTGAGCATCAAGGCCCAACACCCCGACAGCCTTTTGTTCTACCGGATGGGGGATTTCTACGAACTATTTTACGACGATGCCAAGACCGCCGCCGAACTGCTGGATATTACCTTAACCAGTCGAGGACAATCTGCTGGGATTCCCATTCCGATGTGCGGCGTGCCCTATCACGCGGCCGATGGGTACCTTGGTAAGCTCGTTAGGGAAGGCATCTCGGTTGCGATCTGCGAGCAGATTGGCGATCCAAGCACCAGTAAGGGCCCCGTTGACCGCAAAGTCGTGCGGATCCTAACGCCAGGCACCCTGACCGAAGAAGCCTTACTCGATGCCAACCAGGAAAGCCTCATTTGCGCGGCTTTTAAAGATGAGATGACTTTTGGGCTTGCCGTTATGGAAGTCAGCAGTGGTCGCTTTGAGGTGCTACAAACCGAGCAAGAAGATCATTTCAAGAGCGAACTGGCCCGACTGAACCCCGCCGAACTCTTAATTCCAGACAATCCGTCATTAACGAATGTCCTGGACGGCCTCAAGGGCCTGAAACCGCGGCCCATTTGGGAATTTGACGAGCAGGAATCGGTGCGCCTGCTCAAACAACAATTTGGGGTACAAGACCTTGCCGCGTTTGACTGCGAGGATCAGTCCGTCGCCATCCGCGCCGCGGGCTGCGTACTGGGTTATGTACAAGGCACCCATTGCCGTGAACTACCGCACTTACAGCAATTGCGGCGGATTCGAAATGAAGACTCGATCATCATCGACCCGACCTCCAGACGAAACTTAGAACTCGTGGTCAACCTTCAGGGTGGCCGAGACCACACGCTATTGTCTGTCTTGGATGAGACCAAGACGCCCATGGGGGGACGACTACTTGCTCGCTGGCTCACCCAGCCGCTCAGGGATTCTGTTCAGATTGAAGCGCGCCTCACCGCGGTCGGCGCGATGCAGCAACAGTCGGCTTTCCAAACCCTCAGAGCCGTTCTCGCCGGCGCCGGCGATGTCGAACGCATCGTCGCAAGAATCGCACTCCAAAGCGCTCGCCCGAGAGACCTTGCGCGCCTGCGCGATACCCTAAATTTATTGCCCGAGATCTCGCAGATCCTGCAGCCAATTGATGCCCCGATGGTTAAGGATCTTGGCCGCTTTGTGCAGCCCCAACCTTCGCTCGCTGACTTGCTCACGGCCGCGATTGTGCCCGTGCCCCCGGTGGTTCTACGAGATGGCGGGGTCATCCAAGAAGGCTTCGACCCAGCGCTAGATGAACTCAAAGCGATTAGCGAACATGCGGCAGAATTCTTGATCAAACTCGAAACCGATGAGCGCGAGCAAACCGGCCTAAGCTCCTTAAAGGTGGGCTACAACCGAGTTCACGGTTACTACATCGAATTGAGTAAAGTTCAGGCGCAACACGCCCCCATCACCTACGTTCGACGACAAACGCTCAAAAATGCCGAGCGCTTTATTACACCGGAGCTTAAGAACTTTGAGGATAAAGCGCTCAGCAGCAAAAGCCGGGCGCTTGCCCGGGAAAAACACCTTTATGATGCGCTGCTAAGCGATTTACTCAACGCGATCAACGCGCTCAAAGGCTTGGCCGAGGGTCTCGCAACCCTCGACGTCTTGAGCAATTTCGCTGAACGCGCCGTGACGTTAAACTTATCGCCGCCTGCACTCACCTACCAGTCAGAACTGATTATCGAAAATGGCCGCCATCTGGTTGTCGAATCGATGCTGGAAAATACTTTTGTGCCCAATAGCGTCCAGTTTGATGACACTCTGCGGCAATTCATCATTACTGGTCCGAATATGGGCGGGAAGTCCACCTTCATGCGGCAGACCGCAATCATTGCCTTGTTGGGTCGAACGGGCTGTCCGGTGCCTGCCGAGCAGGCCATCATTGGCGACATCGATCGAATTTTCACCCGCATTGGTTCATCCGATGACCTCGCCAGCGGACGCTCTACCTTTATGGTCGAAATGTCTGAAACCGCGCTGATCTTAAACAATGCGACGCGTAACAGCTTAGTCTTGCTTGATGAAATTGGTCGTGGCACGTCAACCTTCGATGGCTTATCTCTGGCTTGGGCAACAGGCTGCTATATTGCCGAACAAATCAATGCCCTGACCCTGTTCGCAACCCACTATTTCGAAATGACCGTGCTGCCAGACCGCGTCGAGACGGTCAAGAACCTTCACTTAACGGCAACCGAAGTTGAAGACCGAATCATTTTTCTTTATGCCGTGCAATCGGGCCCTGCCAATCAAAGTTATGGCATTCAAGTGGGCAAACTGGCTGGTCTGCCGGCCCGTGTCATTGCCAGTGCTCAGGAGAAACTGGCCTTGCTCGAGCGCCAAGAATTATTGCAAACGGGCCTGCCAATGACCTCCCCCCCGGCGCCAGCACCAATACAACCACAGCAGTCAGAGCTGTTTCAACCAGACGACAAACTGGTAAAGCTAAAGGGCCAAATCCTTGATATGGAACTCGATCATTTGAGTCCTCGAGATGCCCTATCGTTGCTGTATGAAATCAAAGACCAATTAAAAGAAACTCTGTAAAGAGCGAGTTGTCAGCCCGACAAAAGCTGATAGAATGCCTTCTGGATTTATACCCTAGCGGCCAATTTGAACCATCGTTGGCGACGCGTTATGGCTTTACCCTGAAGCTTTACGCTGAACACGTAACACGGTCAGCATCATTTTATTCTTAACGAATTTTTAGATAACGATAAGGAACGGTTTTATGACATTCGTAGTCAGTGACGCATGCATTAAGTGTAAACATACAGATTGTGTAGAAGTTTGCCCAGTGGACTGCTTTTATGAAGGTGAGAACTTCCTCGTCATTAATCCAGACGAATGTATCGATTGCGCGCTCTGCGAACCAGAATGCCCGATCGATGCAATTTTCTCAGAAGATGAATTGCCCGAAGCCGAGCAAGCCTTCCTCGAAATCAATGCCGAGCTTTGCGAAATCTGGCCCAACATTACCGAGAAAAAAGACCCCTTAGACGACGCCGAAGAATGGGCCGAGGTCAAAGGCAAAATCGATCACTTAGAGCGCTAGTCCACGCTCAATCGACGACCCGCCGCCGTTAGCGCTTTGGCAAATGGCGGACGGGGTCTTCCGGGCGGCCTTGCCGCCGTATTTCAAAGTGCAGCATCTCAACCTTTGAATCATTTGCGCCCACTTTTGCAATGGCCTGACCTTTGGCCACTGTTTCACCCTCTTTCACCAAGAGCGACTCGTTATTACCATAGGCGCTCAGAAACGCATCATCATGCTTGATAATCACGAGTTTGCCATAGCCCCTTAGATTACCCCCGGCATAAACAACACTCCCAGCCTCTGCTGCAGCAACCTTTGTGCCCGCTTTGGCTTGGATATCGATGCCCTTATTGACGCTGCCGCTGAGCGAAAATTTTGAAATCACTTTGCCACTAACAGGCCAGTCCCAGGCCAACTGACTTGCGGTAAAAGCCGGTTTTGGCTTCGAAACAGGCTTCGCGGTATAGACGGTTTTGGGCCCAGTGCTTGCCTTCGGGGTTTGCTTGGTGGATGCCCCCTTGGACTTAGAGGACAACCGCGCGGGCACGCCAGCCAACTTCAACCGCTGCCCCGCATAAATGGTATAGGGTTTGCGAATCCGATTAATCTTCGCGAGCTGCCCATGATCTAAGCCATAACGCCAAGCAATCGAATACAGCGTATCGCCCTTTTGAACACTGTGGGTTTTGCCGCGCTCACCAATATTGGCAACCGGTGCGGGCGCACCATCAGATTGACAACCGCTCATCAGCAGCGCAAGCAATGCAATCAGAACAACGCCGCCAAAACGCTTGCAATCAAACTTAAACAACACTGGCCTGCGTCCTTAAGGCAAATCGTTCAAAAAGAATCACGGCTAACCCGCCCACGCAGAGCGCCAATAGCGCAAGGACGATTTCTGGCGGCTGACCGGTCAAGCTTTCATACGCAGTCGGCCATACCGGCTCTGAAATGAGCGGTAGCTTTTGGGTCGCATCGGCCTGAAGTTGGTACTGAAGGACCTGCTGCCAAGGCCAAAGTCGGACCAAGGTTCCGAGCATCAGACCGGTCAAAAACATCAAAATCCAATCCTTTGCTCGCTGGAATAACAGCTTCAACACGTTGGCAAAGGCAATCAAGCCTAACGCTGCGCCCAAGCCGAGGGGCGCAAGCTCAAGCAGCCTCAAATTCGCAACGGCATCGATCACGCCGCTGTAGAGTCCGAGCAGTAATAATAAAAAGCTGCCCGATATACCAGGCAGTATCCAGGCGCAAACCGCAATGGCGCCGCCAAGAAAGAGCATCGCCGGCGTTGGTGCCATCATGACCGGCAACACGCGCTGCAACAACAAACCCAATACCAAACCCATCCCCAACACGACCAGGTGAGCGGCCTGTTTCTTCTCAACCTGCCGGAGCATCAAAAAAGACGAGGCCAGCACGAGGCCAAAAAAGAACGACCACATCACAATGGGATACTCGATCAAGGCCGTCTTAATCAGTCCGGCAAACGCAACGACCGAGACCATCATGCCCCCAAACAATAAGACCAAAAAGGTGCCATCCAAATGTTCCCAGACCTTGAACGGGCCTTGCTGCCAAAGCCTGCGCATCAGATCAAACCGGATTCGACTCAAAGCAGTCAGCAAGCGCTCGTAAAAACCGGATATAAAAGCAACGGTACCACCGGAAATACCCGGCACCACCTCGGCCATGCCCATTAAGAGGCCGGTCACCAAAATCTTAAACACGCCTTTAGGCGCATTCATAGCTTGCCACCCAGCAATGGGACAAACCGAACGGGTTCAACCAAGGTCGTATCGAAGCCATCGCTGCTGCGTTCGACCATCGTCAAGGTTTGCGTCTCGGGGTCGCCAATCGGAATGATCAACCGACCGCCGGGCGCCAACTGCGCCAGCAGCGCAGACGGCACTTCTCGCGGAGACGCAGTCACAATAATCGCATCGAACGGGCCTTTTTCAGCCCATCCGAGATGGCCGTCATCATATTTACTCTTAATCTGGTGCAAGCCCAGCTGTCTAAACCGCCCCAGAGCACGATCCAGCAGTTTGGATATCCGCTCGACCGTAAAGACTTGGTCCACCAACTGCGCCAAAATAGCCGTCTGATACCCTGAACCGGTGCCGACTTCCAGAACCGATTCTGGTTGCGCATCCCGAAACAACAATTCAGTCATTCGAGCCACGATATACGGCTGAGAAATGGTTTGGCTATTGCCAATGGGCAAGGCGGTATCTTCATACGCTCGGTGCGCGAGCGCTTCATCCACAAACAAATGTCGCGGCGTTGAGGCCATGACCTGCAACACCGCCTCGCTCAGAATCCCCTGCTCACGAAGACGATCAGTCAACCGATTCCGGGTCCGTTGGGACGTCATACCGACCCCGCTTACATCCAGTTTAACGACCACCTGACCCATCCTTGTAGATTAATACTTCTCTTAACACGCTGGTGGCGTAACAGCCCGGGGGGCAGTGTAAAAGCCAAGACGAAGACATTGTCTTCGCGATGCCATTCGAACTCAAGCGGCGTCAACCAGAGTTTGCGCGTGCTGGCTTTCATCCGATTCAAATGAAAAACCGACAACCATGACCGTAATGCCTCACTTAAAAAGTCTTCACCCCCTTGGGGATCACGGGCTCGCCCGTTAGAGCGGGCCTTCGTCCTGCAAATTCACAGCCGGGTGATCATCAACTGCCCGCGACAGATAGAGATTAAATAAATAAGCCCGCATTGCAGACAAAACCATGTCCCGTTGTTTTAGACGGGCGAGCGGGTTCTCAACGAGAACGGATGCCAGCTCTAAGTTACCGGCCTGAAACCCAAACCGTTGTTCCCCAAAATAATTGGGTACTGGCTGATCTGCCAAACGATCAAGACTTGATTGCAAGCACCCTTCAACCGACCGTAACCGAAGCTTAAATCGGTTTCCCAGCAGGCCGCCTTTTCTTAATTTGCGTTGGGTCCGGCTGACCTGCAGTACCTGAATCAAATCATCATTCAGACTCGTCCAATCTGGGGCTTCGCGACCGGGGAGGTGGCAGGTGAACGCTTGCTCGGAAATCGAATAACGATCTTTACGCCCAGCATAGCCAACCTGTTGGTCTGGGACGCCCGCTAAGGCTGCGATTTGATAGGCCACCCAATGCGTATTGGTATCCTGCTTTCGAATCCTCAGGTAACTGTGTTCGCCCGCCTCACTGGCTGGCAAGGATAGCTCTTCGACCTGAAAGTCTTCGCTGCGGGCGCGGATCACACCGCTCGCTTCGGGCGACCCATATAGCGAGAAAAATCCAAAGAAAAGGTCATACCGGATCTGCCGCGAGCAATACAACGACTTGGGCTGCGAGCCCTTCACCCCGGCCAACAAACCCGAGCTTTTCCGTGGTAGTGGCCTTCACGCTGACGCAGACCGGATCGATTTCTAGCAGTTCCGCAATCGCCGAGATCATCAAGCACGATAGGGTTTCACCTTAGGTGCTTCGAGCAAGATCGTGCATCCAAGTTAACAACCGAAAACCCCGCCTTGCGCATCAACCTGACAACGTCTTTGAGTAAATCCCGAG
>CAJJAX010000014.1 GCA_905182155.1 uncultured Pseudomonadales bacterium | reverse complement strand
GAGCCTTGGACAATGGTGCCTTTACCGGTCGGTGCTTGCAGTTGGGTGATATAAAGTTGGCCAACCCCGCATTGGACCCGGATGCCCGCCTTCGATTTTTCGAGAATGGTGCCCGGCGCGGTTGTCGTTTCTAGCGCGTTTAAGGAGCTTGCCGCGACCTTGGCGCCGTAACATCGAAATCGGGTCCCACCTTGGGTTGTAAAGGCAACCGGTTCGGGAACGAATGCCCTGATTTGGCGGCAGATTCGCTCACTGCTCATCGACCAGTCGATTTTCGCTTCGGTTTTCAGGATTTTATCGGCATAACAGATGCCCGCTTCCGGTTGGGGGTCGGCAACTAGGCCCGTTTTGGTAATCGTCTCGATTGCGGTAACGAGGGCCTCACAGCCTACGCCAGCGAGTTTTTCGAATAAAGAGCCGCTGGTTTCATCCGGGTCAATGGTGCAAGGCCGGATGCTGATGATGGGGCCGGTATCTAAACCTTCGGCCATCTTCATGATGGTCACGCCGGAAGTTTGATCGCCGGCGAGAATGGCGCGCTGAATTGGTGCGGCGCCGCGCCAACGTGGTAGCAAGGATGCGTGAACATTAATCGGGCCAATGCGGGGTAAAGCCAAAACCTCTGGTTTGAGAATCTGACCGTATGCGACGGTGACCAATAGATCAAAAGCGATCCCCTGCAAGTGTTTGGCCCGAAGGCGCGGTGGTTGCAACACTGTGAGTTGATGCGCAAGCGCGTATTGTTTGACGGGCGATGCGATGAGGGTTTTGCCGCGCTTGCCGGGCCGATCGGGTTGGGTCACAACGCCCACGACCTCAGTGCCTGGGTGTTCGACCATGGCTCGAAGGTGCTCGACCGCGAAAGCTGGCGTGCCAGCAAAAAGGATGCGGATCATTGCCGTTGCAGCTTTTGTTGCTTCAAGAGCTTTTTCCTGAGTAATTGCCGTTTAGCGGGTGACAGGTAGTCGACAAAGAGTTTGCCTTCTAGATGATCCATCTCGTGCTGAATACAAACCGCTAACAAGTCGTCAGCCTCGAGTTGAAAAACCGCGCCGTCTCGATCGAGGGCTTCAACTAAAATTTTCTCGTGTCGAAAGACGCTTTCATAGAATCCTGGGACCGACAAACAGCCCTCTTGGGTTTCGATGCTGCCCTCACCTTTTATTAACCTTGGGTTGATGAAAACCAGCGATGATTGTTTGTCTTCCGAGACGTCGCAAACAATCAGTCTTTGATGGACGTTTACTTGCGTTGCGGCCAAGCCGATGCCCGGCGCATCATACATGGTCGCGAGCATCTGGTCGGCCAGTGCCGCTGTGGCGCCGGTCACGGTGTCGATGGTCGCAGCCTTGGTTCGAAGCCGTACATCTGGGAATTCCAATATCGTTAAAAGCGGTGTTGTCATAGAACGATCAATGTTATTTTGTTGGTATTTCTAATGTCGAGCGGTTTGATTGCACGTTATGATATTAAAAGCCCCAATTAATCAGCACGCGTCGCAGATACTGTAAATTGTACCGCGAATCGCAAAAGGAAATCGCATATGTTCAAAGCCCGCACGGTCTCTGGCGCTACATTGCTCATTTTTTGCCTCGCAATGGTTGGGCCGATTGCCTCGCTTCATGCGATGGACATGAAAGCAGATGCGCCGGAACGTTATGTTGTTAAGACAGGGGATACCCTTTGGGACATCGCGTCGGTCTATTTGGAGGCGGCTTGGCAGTGGCCGCAAATCTGGGCGCTCAATACCGATATTGCGAACCCACACTTGATCTACCCGGGTGACGAGATCTTCCTGGTGATGATCGATGGGCAGCCTCGCTTAAGGTTACAGCGGGGTGTTCGGGTTGATCCAGCGCTGGTGAAGCGAGTTCCCAGTATCCGAAGAACCAATACGACGACTGCGGTCCCAGCGTTGGCCCTGGGTCAAATCGAAGCCTGGTTGGCGAAAGTCAAAATTGTTGATGCAGCAGACTTTGATCGCATGCCTTACATTCTAGGGGGTGTTGATGGTAAGACTTTGTTGAAAACCGGGGATCTTATTTATGTGAGAGGTGCGCTTGCGACGGGGGTGTCATCTTTTAAGATTTATCAATCTGGGCAGCGATACGTGGATCCCGCGACCGGTGCGGCAATTGGGCTCGAAGCCGAGGAAGTGGGTCAAGCGCGGCTTTTGTCTGAGCAAGAGGGCTTGGCGATGCTTAAAATTACCGGTGTTACTGAAGAAGTTACACCCGGCGATCGCATCATGATTTCCGAGAGCCTCGGTTTGGACGCGACGTTATTCCCCCAGCCTCCGGCCAGAGCCGTGTCAGGACAGATTATTGGTCTGAGATCGGATGGGACCATTGCTGCGGCGCATGCGGTGGTTACGATCGATCTTGGCTTGACCGATGGCCTGGCGGTGGGGGATCTGCTTGCGGTTGCCCGTCCCGGCGAGACGGTGAAGGATCCTGTAACAGGTCAACCGGTTACGTTGCCCGATCAATCGATTGGGCAGATGTTGGTTTATCAAACGTTGGATCAAATCGCCTACGCACTGGTCCTTAAAGCGACCTCCGCTGTCAAAATTGGCTTTCTCGCACAAAGCCCCTAGCCTTTTGTTGTGCAGGCTGGCGGCGACGCGCTGTCAGCTGTGACCGGATTAGACGCGAAGATGGCGGGCTTTAGAGACGGTAGGCCCGCCGATGATGCCCCCTAGCCCCCTTTCAAAATCGGCACCTCGACGGTTAAACCCAGACGGGTTTCCCCGCGAGCTTCGTGAAATAGCGAGCCCACCTAAGCAATTATATCTTGTGGGCGAGTTGGATCTTGGTGTTGGACCGAAGATTGCGATGGTGGGCAGTCGAGCAGCCTCCTGGCATGGGTTGCAGTTTGCCGAGCAATTAGCCCGGCAGTTAGCCGCGCTTGGATTTGTCGTTGTGAGTGGCCTTGCCCGCGGTATCGATGCCGCCAGCCATCGTGGGGCTTTAGCCGTGGGTGGTCAAACCATTGCCGTATTGGGTCAGGGTTGCGACGTGGTGTACCCCAAGCAAAACCAGGCGCTTTTTCAAGAGATTGCGAGTCGTGGCCTACTTGTTTCAGAATATTCGAATCAGACTGAGCCCCTGCCCTACCACTTCCCCGCCCGCAATCGAATTATTACGGGCCTGTCGGATGCGCTGATTGTGGTTGAAGCTCGCACCCGAAGTGGCTCCTTAATCTCGGCAAAATTGGCCCTTGAGCAAGGCCGAGAAGTTTTCGCGGTTCCGGGCCCTGTGGTGGCAGGCGCGGCCTCGGGTTGCCATGAGCTGATCCGGCAGGGCGCGCACCTGATGGATTCGATTACGGACCTGTACCGGGAAATGCCGCAACTTTTTGAACAGATCAAAGGGAATCTACCCGTGCCCGACGGGTCTAGGGCCCTGCCTTTAGCAGATCACCATCAAGAACTGCTGGCTCTATTAACCGCAGGCCCGATGGTTTTTTCGGAGCTCTTAGCGAACTTCGATGGGTCGATCGATGCCTTGGTCCGTGAACTGGCCAACCTCGAGCTCTCTGGTCGGATTGAACATCTTGGGACCGTTTATCAACTCAGAGTGCGCTGACGGCCAGGCTGTGAGCGCCCGAGACGAGGGCGCGGATACCCCGCGCCGGGTGGATTTGATGACGCGTGACCAGATTTAGGTCCGTCCGACGTGCTGATTCGCAAAGGAATGCTTATAATCAAGCGCTCAAAGGCTGGAGACAATTCATGGAAACGAAATTTGTAGCGATATTAATGGGCTCTGACTCAGATCTGCCGGTTATGGACGCGGCAGTGGATATCCTCAAGCGGTTTGGCGTGGCGATTGAGGTTAAGGTCACCTCTGCGCATCGCACACCGACTGAAACCCAGGCGTATGTTCAAAGCGCCGAGTCTCGCGGTTGCCAGGCGTTCATCGCGGGTGCGGGTATGGCAGCCCATTTAGCGGGCGCCATTGCGGCCCAAACCACTCGGCCTGTGATTGGCGTGCCGATTGATGCGGGCCCCTTACAAGGGTTTGATGCGCTACTGTCAACGGTCCAGATGCCAGGCGGCATACCGGTGGCAACCGTTGCGATTGGTAAAGCGGGCGCAAAAAATGCCGGTTATTTGGCGGTACAAATGATGGCGTTATCGGATGCGAGCCTTGCTGACGCGTTGCAACGTGAGCGACTTGAAAATGCCCAAGCCATTCTTGAAAAATCCGAGGCGATTGGGCAACGCTACCTTTGAACCGATCACAAACAGATGCTTGCGATCGGCAAACCTTCTTGGCCGGCGCGGTGATCGCGTATCCGACTGAAGGCGTCTGGGGCTTTGGCTGTTCGCCAGACTCCGAGCAAGCGGTACAGCGAATTTTACGCATTAAGCAGCGGTCGGTTGACCAAGGGCTGATTCTCGTGGCGGCCTCGATGGATCAGTTTGCGCCTTACTTAGACAATTTAAGTCAAGCTCATATTGAGCGACTAAGTCAGTCCTGGCCTGGCCCGGTGACGTTCTTAGTGCCGGATCAGGGAATCAGCCCTGTCTTCATCCGAGGCGCGCATACAACGGTTGCGCTGCGGGTCTCTTCCCACCCGGTTGTTCAATCCTTGTGCCGGATGCTCGGCGGGCCAATGGTTTCCACATCTGCCAATCGATCCGGCGACCCAGCAGCTTTAACGGCGCGTGAGGTAACCGAACAGTTTGCAGCAGAAGTCGATTTTATTATTCCTGGCGCCCTAGGGGGCCAGACGGGTCCAAGCGAAATCATCGATCTGATCACCGGCCAGGTGTTTCGGCCGCAGGCGTCCGGATGATCAAACTTGCCGTGCTGGGTAACCCAATCGGGCACAGCCGATCGCCCGAGATCCATGGTTTGTTTGCCCAACAGTTCGGGATCGCGTTGGATTATCAAAAAGTGTTGGTGCCAGAGCAGGGGCTTGCCGAGGCGGTGGCCGAATTAGTCCGCCAGGGGGCTCGGGGCTGTAATATTACCGTCCCCTTTAAAGCGGATGCGTTGGCGCTTTGTAATGAGATTAAAGGCGGGGCGGCCAGTCTCGGTGTGATTAATACTTTAGATTTCTCGCCCGATGGTGCGGTTCATGGCTATAACACGGATGCGCAAGGCCTGATGACAGATCTGAAAGATCATCTGCAGCAATCAATCCAAGATCGAAAGGTGCTTTTAATTGGCGCCGGCGGGGCGGCCCAAGGGGTGGTTTCTGCGTTAATCGGGGAAGCCCCAGAGACCTTGCACCTCTGGAACCGAACCCATCAGCGCGCGGAACAGTTGGCGGGGTTATCCCGGAGTGCGGGTCTGCAGGCAAAAACCAGTGCGCAGTTGGACGGGCAATACGATTTAATCATCAATGCCACGGCTGCCGGGCTGAAAGGTAGCGTGCCGGACCTACCAAGCCGCATCATTGGGCCCGAGTCATTTTGCTATGATCTAAGCTATAGCCATACTGAAACGCCTTTTCTGCAATGGGCCGCGAGCTTGGGCGCTCGGCATCGAGCCGATGGATTTGGGATGTTAATTGAGCAGGCTGCCGCAGCCTTTCACATTTGGTTTGGGCTATCGCCCGATACCCAAGTCGTTCGGGCTGAAATCGCCAGTTAAATCTGTTCACAAGGAGTTGTCCGTTGAATGCTTTGCTTTTAGAAAGTCCGTTTCCCAGTTTTGATTTGATCTCGGCTGACCAAGTGGTACCGGCCATCGAGGCCATCCTGAAAGACAATCGTGCCGCATTAATTTCGATTAAGCAGGCGGTCGACCCAAATGACCTGGTTCAAGCCTTCCACGCGCTTGAACGACTCGATGCGCGTTTAAATGAGGCCTGGGCACCGATCGCGCATTTAAATGCCGTGATGAGTCATGATGCCTTAAGGGCGGCTTACAACACGTGTCTGCCCTTGCTCAGCGCCTATGAGACTGAGCTCGGTCAAGACCGGGACCTACTCCGGATTTATCATGCGATTGAGGCCCAGCAAACCGCTTTGGGGTTGACGCCCGCTGAAGGTAAAGCCGTTGCCAATGCGTTGCGCGATTTCCGCCTTTCCGGTGTGGCATTGGCCGAGGATGATCGAAAGCGGTACGGAGACTTAAAACAGCGGCTGAGCGAAAAGACCAGTTTATTTTCCGAGCAGATCTTGGATGCCACCGATGCTTGGCAGAAGCTCATTGCCGATGAGGCTGGCTTGCAGGGATTACCCCCGACCGCGATCGCGCTGGCGCAACAGTCGGCAAAAGCCAAGGGGCAAGAGGGCTTTCTTCTGGACTTGAGCAGTCCGAGTTATTCGGCCGTGATGACCCATGCGCAGGATCAAGGGCTGCGCCAAGAGGTTTACGAGGCCTTTACAACACGGGCGTCTGAGTTGGGTCCTCATGCTGGGCAGTTTGATAACACCGGGTTAATACAGGACATTTTAGAGGATCGGCTCGCGCTGGCAAAATTGCTCAGCTTTGAGCAGTTCTCTGAGCTGAGTCTTGCGACCAAAATGGCTGAGAACCCGGCGGCCGTGATGACTTTTTTGTCTGACCTGACGGATCATTCTAAATCTGTGGCTGAGCAGGATTTTGAGGAAATCGCCCGTTTTGGCCTGGATCACTTAGGATTAACCGAGATTCATCCGTGGGACGTCGCGTTTTGTGCGGAAAGATTGAAGCGCCACCGATTTGATCTATCGGATGAGGACCTCAGGCCTTATTTTCCAGCTCAAAAAGTCATCGATGGTTTGTTTGAGATTGTTCATCGGATTTTTGGTGTGGCGGTCACAGCCGTTGCAGACATGTCGGTTTGGCATCCAGAGGTCACAACCTATTTGATCAGCCGTCAAGGGGAGCCGCTCGCGCGCTTTTACTTTGACCTTTACGCTCGGCCGAAAAAGCGCGGTGGGGCGTGGATGGCAGACTGTCGAAATCGGCGCCGAGATCCGGAGCAAGGGTTAACCCTGCCGGTTGCCTTTTTGACGTGTAATTTTCCGCCCCCGGTTAACGATCAACCTGCGCTCTTGCGTCATGATGATGTGGTGACCTTGTTTCATGAATTCGGTCATGGGCTCCATCACATGCTCACCCAAGTTGATTGCGCGTCTGTCTCCGGCATCAACGGGGTCGCGTGGGATGCGGTGGAACTCCCAAGTCAATTTCTTGAAAACTGGTGTTGGGATCCCGAGGCGCTTAATCTTATTTCTGGGCATGTCGAGACCGGAGAGCCGCTCCCGCTTGCGCTGCTGAGTAAGATGCAGCAAGCACGCAACTTTCAGTCGGGTATGCAGATGGTGCGGCAGTTGGAATTCTCACTCTTTGATTTCAGGCTCCACAATGAATTTGACGGCAATCCAGGCACCTTGCAGACCATCCTCGATGAGGTGAGGGCTGCGGTTTCGGTGATGCCAATTTCGACAATGAACCGGTTCCAAAATGGCTTCAGTCATATCTTCGGCGATGTGATGGGCTATGCCGCTGGCTACTACAGTTATAAATGGGCAGAAGTGCTGAGCGCGGATGCCTTTTCAAAATTCAAAGAAGAAGGCGTTTTTAATCGACAAACGGGTGAGCGCTTTTTAACAACGGTGTTAGAGCAGGGCGGCGCGCGGGACGCCTTAGACTTGTTCGTTGATTTTCGTGGGCGAGCACCGTCGATTGCGGCGCTGCTCCATCAGGAAGGCATCCTGCGATGAGCAGACGCTTTATCGCAGGGGCTCGGTGCCAAGCGTGTGGCGCCGAAGATAGCCTTTATCTCGATTCAGAAAGTGTCGATGATCGCGTTTGCTGCGTTGATTGCGCGTTTACAGAGACGCGACCAGCAGCTGTGACGGCAGCTGCCCCCCAAGGGCCCGATGAAATCGTGCGTCTAAAGTTCCCAATGACTTGAGGGCAGCCATTCTCACAGCTATACTTGCGCCCGCAGGATTCTGATGATCTAAGAATTGGCCGTAATCCACGGTCAGGCAATGCCCCAGTGGGGGGTCAGGCGCCAGTAATTTAGACCGATAAGCGGCATCAATAACCGTCGTTGACGAGAGCCCTTTGATGCATTTCGGTCGTAGAACAATGATAATTCGGCGGTCGATGGCCGAAAGATGGACCTTCTTAGAAGGTCAAATAAAGGGTTTGTGCGGGCAGCGTTGTTTAACGTGCAACGCTGTTTAAATAAAGATCGTTGTTTCAATAGAGACTGAATCTAGAAAAAGCCTGGTTGCGCGGCAACCATGAGTGGTCCAAAAAATTAATCGTCAATTAGGTTGGAGTTGCGAGACATGGCAAGAAAAGAAAGCAAAGTAGGAGAGGGTCAGCGATTGAAATCTTCTCTACAGTGGTTGATCGCACTGGCTGCCTTGAGTTCAAGCTGGCAGGCACTGGCGGATTGGTCTGCTTTGAACATGACCAAAGGGGTTACCGCAATCTCGCGCGAGGTCTACGACCTGCACATGCTTATTTTTACCATTTGTGTGGTGATTGGTGTCCTCGTTTTTGGCGTCATGATTTGGTCAATGCTCGTGCATCGAAAGTCGCTTGGGCATGAGCCGGCCACGTTTTCGCACAGCACCAAATTAGAATATGCCTGGACGATCATCCCAATTTTCATTCTGATTGGGATGGCGGTTCCTGCAACCAGCACGCTTCGGGACATGTATGATGCCTCTGGCGCTGACATTGATATTGAAGTCGTTGCTTGCAATGGAAGTGGCAGTACACCTACTTGAGTGATGACCCAACTCAAGAGGTTAAATTCATTAGCAGCTTACTGACGCCCCCCGATGAATATTACAACCGCTCACCAAAGGGTGAGCATTACTTAGAAGAGGTAGACGAAGCTGTTGTTATTCCAGTTGGTAAGAAAATTCGCTTTTTGATTACTGCTAACGATGTGATCCATTCTTGGTGGGTGCCTGATTTTGCGGTGAAGAAGGATGCTATTCCAGGATTTGTCCACGAAGCTTGGGCGGTTGTAGAAGAACCTGGGATCTATCGAGGTAAATGCACGGAGTTGTGCGGTAAAGATCATGGCTTTATGCCCATTGTGGTCAAAGCCGTTGAGCAAGCCGAGTACGAAACCTGGCTTGCTATGAAGCAGCAAGAAGCGCTGCAGGTTTATGAGACGGTTGGGAAGACTTGGTCGATGGCTGAATTGATGGAAACCGGCGAGCAGGTTTATGCTCAGGCCTGCCAATCCTGTCATCAGCCCAATGGTCAAGGCATCCCGCCAGCGTTTCCGTCCTTGGTTGGACAAGGCCTGGCAATCGGCCCCATCGATGCACACATAGACATCGTGGTAAACGGTAAGCCAGGGTCCGCGATGCAAGCCTTTGCCGCGCAATTGAACCCGGCGGAAATCGCAGCGGTCGTAACCTATGAAAGAAATGCATGGGGTAATAATGTGGGCGATCTGGTGCAGCCCCGAGCCGTTAATGCACTGATTAGTAGCGAAGAATAGGAGAAAGGGATGAGCGCAGTTATCGAAAATCATCACGACGATCATCATCATGGCCCCGATAAGGGACTCATGCGTTGGGTCCTAACGACTAACCACAAAGATATAGGCACGCTTTACCTTTGGTTCAGTTTTATCATGTTCTTAACGGGCGGCTGTATGGCGCTGGTGATCCGTGCAGAACTGTTCCAACCGGGCTTACAGCTGGTTGTACCGGAGTTTTTCAACCAAATGACGACCATGCACGGTCTAATTATGGTGTTCGGCGCCGTGATGCCAGCGTTTGTCGGTCTTGCGAATTGGTTGGTGCCAATGATGATTGGCGCGCCGGATATGGCACTGCCGAGAATGAACAACTATAGCTTTTGGATTTTGCCATTTGCCTTCAGCATGCTGTTAAGCACGCTCTTTATGGAAGGTGGTGCGCCGAACTTTGGCTGGACCTTTTATGCACCCTTGTCGACCGAATATGCGCCGCCCAGCGTCACTTTCTTTATTTTCGCGGTGCACTTAATGGGAATTTCATCAATTATGGGCTCGATCAACATTATCGCTACGGTTATGAACATGCGTGCTCCTGGCATGACATACATGAAAATGCCTTTGTTCGTTTGGACCTGGTTAATCACTGCTTTCTTACTGGTAGCTGTCATGCCAGTATTGGCAGGCGCTGTGACCATGATGCTGATGGATATAAACTTCGGTACGAGTTTCTTTGATGCTGCCGGTGGTGGTGATCCGGTATTATTCCAGCACGTGTTCTGGTTCTTTGGGCATCCCAGAAGTCTATATCATGATTCTGCCAGCCTTTGGTGTTGTGTCAGCAATCATTCCAACTTTCGCTCGTAAGCAATTGTTCGGGTACACCTCTATGGTTTATGCGGTTGCATCAATTGCGTTCTTGTCCTTCATCGTTTGGGCTCATCACATGTTCACGGTTGGGATGCCGATTGCGGGCGAGTTGTATTTCATGTATGCGACGATGTTGATTGCCGTGCCGACCGGCGTAAAAGTGTTTAATTGGGCGGCCACGATGTGGCAGGGTTCGATGACGTTTGAAACCCCGATGTTGTTTGCCGTGGCCTTTGTGATTTTGTTCACGATTGGCGGGCTTTCTGGATTGATGTTGGCCATCGTTCCAGCGGACTTTCAATACCACGACACTTACTTTGTTGTGGCGCATTTTCACTATGTCTTAGTGCCAGGCTCGATCTTCAGCATCATGGCGGCAGCCTATTATTGGTTGCCCAAGTGGACCGGCAACATGTACGACGAAACCCTCGGCAAGACCCATTTTTGGTTGTCTTTTGTGGGCGTGAACGTCACGTTCTTTCCGCAACATTTTATCGGGCTTGCTGGGATGCCTCGGCGGTACCCCGACTACGCACTGCAATTTGCGGACTGGAATATGGTGTCCAGCGTGGGCGCCTTTATCTTTGGCTTCAGTCAGCTGCTATTCTTGTTCATCGTGATTAAGTGCATCATGGGTGGCAAAAAAGCAACTGACGAAGTTTGGGAAGGGGCTGAGGGGCTTGAGTGGACTATCGCCTCGCCTGCGCCTTATCACACTTTTTCAACGCCGCCCGAGCTACCCGAACGCTCCATGGCTTAATTGAGTAAGCGCGGATGTCAATAACGAAACAGAATCCACAAGCGCGAACCACGCTAAAATTAGTTGGCGTGGTTCTGGGTATGTTTGTGTTTGGCTTTGCGTTGGTACCGTTGTATGACGTTTATTGTCAAGTGACGGGTGCCAATGGTAAGACAGCGAGCGCTTATGTCGTGCCGGAAGACGGTATTGCGGTCGACGCCGACCGTTGGGTCACGGTGCAGTTTTTAACCAATAATAATGCCAGTATGCCGTGGTCGTTTAGGCCAGAAGTGCGGACGATGAAAGTCCGACCTGGCGAGATGAACCAAACCACTTTCTATGCGAAAAATACGACTGGGCGACCAATGATAGCCCAAGCGATTCCATCGCTGGTGCCATCATCAGCGGCGGAGTTTTTTCACAAGACAGAGTGCTTTTGTTTTGAACAGCAGGTTCTTGCCACGGGTGAATCCATTGATATGCCGCTGCGGTTTATCATTGATCCGTACTTGCCAGAATCTGTACAGACGCTGACCTTGTCGTATACGTTGTTTGATATAACGGATATGACGGCATCAGCTGCTGCTGAATAATCAGTGATTTAATGGAGAATCTAGATGTCCGCTGACTCGACCTATGAAAGCTATTATGTGCCCCATAATAGCCCCCTTCCCATTTTTGCTTCCTTGGGTTTGTTCCTGACGGTCTATGGGGGCGGTAGCCTCCTGAATGAGATTCAGTCTGGATCGGACGGTAACTTTGGTACCACCGTCCTTGCGATGGGTGGTGTGATTATGGCAACCACGCTGTTCTTCTGGTTCTCTAAGGTCATTGAAGAAAATAACGCCAAAATGTACAGCCAGCAATTGAACAGATCCTTTGTCTGGGGGATGAGTTGGTTCATCTTTTCTGAAGTGATGTTCTTTGCAGCCTTCTTTGGCGCTCTGTTTTATGTCCGCTTTTGGGTCGTGGGCTGGATTGGCGAAACGGATGATATTGTGGGGGGACGGGGTCCTAGCATTATGCTTTGGCCTGACTACGTGCCGCAATGGCCACTGCTGAATAACCCAAATCCAGAGCAGTTTCCAGCGCCAGCGGGCGTAATTGGTGCTTGGGGATTGCCGCTCGTCAACACGCTGCTACTCGTGACATCCAGCTTCACGGTGACCTTCGCGCATCATGCTATCAATCATGGCGAGCGGAAAAAAATTATCGGCTGGTTGATTGTGACGGTCGCGCTCGGTGTGGCGTTCTTGGTCTGTCAGGGGATTGAGTACTACGAAGCTTATAGTCACTATGGACTGACGTTAAGCTCAGGCATCTTTGGATCGACCTTCTTTATGTTGACCGGTTTTCACGGTGCTCATGTCACCATCGGTACCATCATGCTCATGGTTATGCTGTTTAGAGGTCTTAAAGGACACTTTACACCAGAGCATCATTTTGGTTTTGAAGCAGCCGCTTGGTATTGGCACTTTGTCGACGTCGTTTGGCTGCTATTGTTTGTTCTGGTTTATATACTGGGCACCTAACGGGTTAGGTCGCACGACGGTGAAGGCCCTGTCGCGCATAGGGCCTGGCGTAGGCAGTTAAAGGGACGATCGTTAGGATAAAGGCGGATGCCAAGGCGCAGCGATGCCCAGCTGCCCGGTCAGGATCCCGTAGACCACAACAACGAGCAAAAGCGCTGCGAGTGACACCCGAATTGTTAAGAATTTAGCGGTTCGAGTCCCCTTCTCATCACCCATATCGTGCATCATTGCGTAAAACGCGGTACCTAAAGCAATAATATTTGCGATCAGTAATAAAACGATGATTGTTTTGAGCAGCATGTTGCAATCCCTAGGCAATACGGTGATACGTCTCTCGGGCGAAAGAGGTCGACTTGATGGCGATTAGAGCACAAATTAATCTTCGACTCCTGTTGTTTACCGTCGTCTTTACAGCGCTGTTCATAACCTTGGGGTTTTGGCAGCTGGAGCGGGCGGTTGAGAAAGCGGAGCAGATCGAACAACACGCAAAGTTTATGAATCTCCCCACCGTGCAGCTTGATGGGTTGCCGGATTCGCAGCGTTCAAATGGGCGCCGAGTCCGACTCAAGGGTGAGATTGATGTTGAGCAGGTTTTTTTACTGGACAATGTTGTGCTGGATGGCCGAGTTGGCTTCGAGGTTGTCCATCCGATGCGGTTGTCCCAAGGCGGCACCGTGTTGATTAACCGCGGCTTTGTCGCGGCCGGCGCATCGCGCGCCGTATTGCCCCGCGTTCCACCGCTGCGGAATCGATTCACGACCTCTGGACGAATTTACCGCTCGGATTGGATGAACCGGGATCAAGAATTGGCCTATAGCGGTTGGCCTCGAGTCGTGCCAACTCAGGACCCGGGCATCCTGTCGGGTCTACTTGCGCGTCAGGTGCAGCCTTTCGTGGTTCGTTTGGACGCGGCGGATCCTAATGGTCTGCCCAGAAATTGGGTAACGACCGTGATGCTACCAGCCAAACATCAGGGTTACGCGGTGCAGTGGTTTGCCATGGCCTTAGCCCTGGTTGGGATGTTTGTATATTTTACGTTCAGTCGTCAAAAACAAGGAGCGTCGTCATGACGGATATGGAACTTGCGCGCAGTCGTCGAAAACTCTTGTTGATCGCAGCCACTGCGTTCGTTCCGATGTTGATTGCCTATGGTTTGTTTTTCTTCGCACCGGACCTGATCCCAAAAACGACCACCAACCGAGGTGAGCTGGTTCAACCGAGCATTGATGTTTCTGATTTGATGGCAACGGAAGGGCGTTGGCAGCTCCTGATGCCGATGGCTGCGGCGTGTTCGCAAACCTGTGCAGAAACGCTGCAGGAGGTGTTACACCAAACCCGCCAGATCAATATTGCCTTGGGTAAAAATGCCGACCGTCTTGGTCGTGGCCTGGTTCGCGCAACGCCATTTTCGCCAGCGGAAGGCGAGGTGATGAAAGCGGATTATCCAGATTTGCAACTGATCATAGATGCCAAGTTACTGGCGCAGCTCACGGCGGTGTCCTCGATGAGCCAGGCGCCAGAGGGCTATCACGTTTTCTTGGTTGATCCGGTGGGTCAGCTCATTCTGGCTTACCCTGCCTCGAAAGTGGATAAGCCCTTGTTGCTTGATTTAAAGCACTTAATGAAAGTTTCGAATATAGGCTAAGGGCGTCTTGTCAATGAATTCAGAGACCGCATCCGTTACAATCCACAAGTCCAAACGCCCGATACCCTTTTTATGAGCGATGTTCTTCAAGCCAAAGCCTTCTCTGGATGGCACGACTACTATGAGATGTGCAAACCGCGCGTTGTATTGTTAATGCTGTTGTGTACCTTGGTGGGGATGTTTTTAGCCACCAATGAAGCGCTACCGCTTGATTTAATTGTGTATTGCCTGGTCGGCGTTGCGTTGGTCGCAGGCTCGGCGGCGGCGGTTAACCATATTGTAGACCGGCACGTGGATGACAAGATGGCGCGTACCTTGAATCGTCCGCTTGCTCAGGGACGCCTCAAAACCGAGAATGCGGTTATATTTGCGCTTATTACCGGTATGCTTGGAATGGCGATTTTGTTGGTTTTCACTAATGTACTTACTGCTTGGCTAACCTTAGCGTCACTAGTAGGCTACGCGTTTGTTTACACCATGTTTTTGAAGCGTGCAACGCCCCAAAATATTGTCATCGGAGGTTTAGCTGGCGCAGCACCACCGCTCTTGGGATGGACCGCTGTTACAGGTGAGGTTCACCACAATGCCCTGTTACTGGTGTTGATTATTTTTGCCTGGACGCCACCGCATTTTTGGGCGTTGGCGATCGATCGGTTGAGCGATTATGAAAAAGTCGATATTCCCATGTTGCCGATTACCCATGGTGTTGCGTATACCAAATTACACATCCTGCTCTACACCATTATTTTGTTGGTGGTGTCTGTTCTGCCCTTTGTCATTGGCATGAGTAATTTGCTGTATTTGGTTGTAGCCCTCGCCCTAGGAGCCGGGTTTTTGTACTGGGCATTGGTGATGATGTTCGATCGCAATCCCAATGCGCCAATGGAGACCTTTAAGTACTCGATTGTTTATCTTGCGGTGTTATTTTCGGCGTTATTGCTAGATCACTATTTGATGCCAACCCCCTATGCATAACGACGGTCAAAAAGCAGGCATTCGAAAGACCCTTGGTATTTTGGTTGGGATCATTGTTGTGATGCTGAGCCTGATCTTTTTAAATTATGTCACGCGGGATGTTGCTTTGAGTGCCGAGCAAGCGGCAAAACTTGGCTATATCCGGTTTGAGCAGCCTCGCAATATCACGATACCCGAGCTGGTAACCGAGCAAGGCGCAAGGGTCTTGCCGCTGCATTTTCAAGGCCAATGGGATCTTTTGTATTTTGGTTTTACGGCGTGCCCGGATATCTGCCCGACGACCCTCGCCGTGTTAAACCAGGCCGTGCTGAACCTTGAAGCGCCACCCCAAATCCATTTAGTGACCGTTGATCCAGAGCAGGATACGCCCGCACAGCTCGCGCGATATCTTGCTAGTTTTAATTCGGACTTTAGCGGCATCACGGGCGCGCATGAGCAAATCACGCAATTGGCAATTCAACTGAATGTGGCATTTGGAAAGGTTCCTGGGGCTGAGCCGGGCGGTTATACCGTTGACCATACCGGCTCGATTGTCGTTTTGGATCAAGCGGGTCGGTATGCCGGGTTCATTAAAGCACCGCATCAACCTGCGCAGTTACAGCAAATTATAATAGGTCTGTAGCGACCGCACTCTCTTGCCGTAAGTGCTCAAGGCGCATCAGTTGCTCAAAGGGATCTTTTCGAAAGTGGCCATCCGCATGCGTTCCAAATCGGGTCAGCGCGAACCGGGCGGCAGCGATTTGCCGAACGGCATTGAGTGCGCGGCGCTCCTCAGACTCAAGTGGACGGTGCTCATGGTAGCCTTCGAGCATTGCGGCGGTGTGGGCTGGCATTGACTGGGCTTGCTCATCCATACACCAATCGTTGAGCGCGATGGCAAGATCCATGAGCCAGAGATCTTGCCCGATGTGGAAAAAATCCAAGACGCCGACCAATGCGTTGTCTTTGAACAAAATATTGTCCTTAAACAGATCGCCGTGAATGAGCCCTTGGGGCAGGTTGCTGCTCTCAAGTTCTTGATAGCGATCAATGGTGGCATACAAGCGGGAGGTTTCTGACTCGGATAAGTGCGTTTTCACTGTGCTCAAGGCCTGTTCCATCCAAGCACTATCGAACGCATTTTTGATTTCAAAAGGATAGGCGGTCGCAATGGTATGAAAGCGGCCAAGCATTGCGCCCAGTTGCCGACAATGCTCAGGACTGACGGTGTTGAGATGCGCACCGGGCAGCTTGACCATCAATAAGGTCGGCTTACCCTGAAGGTCAGGGTGTCGGTCAGTGACGCGAGATTGTCTGGGGTTCGGGATCGGGAGCCCATAATGGGCCAGATGCTTCATGACGGCGGACACTTCTGAAACCTTAGCGGCATTGTTGCCCTCGACTAGGGTCAGGATTGACAGAAACTCATGGTCCAGCCGACGGGTTGAAATCAAATAATTACTGTTTTCGATACCCTCCGTGATGGCTTCAAAGTAATCTAGCTCGCCAAGGTCGTAACCCTCAAGGTGAGTCTTGATTTCTTCAGCGGTTATCGAGGTATAGACGCCCATGGGTCACCACTCAATTAAAGTCCATTGCGGGTAGAGATGCTTTTGATCGGTCAAATCGGTGAAGTGCGCTTGTCCTGACGCCGGGACAAGATAATAGGGTCGACCCCGTTGGGGAATGACTTTGATCATCATTAAGATGCCGTTCTGCCGGAATTCAAAAATGCGCTGATCCTCGCCATTTTCGACCAGTGTGATGGTCTCATCGACGGCGCGTAGGTCAGCCTCAGAGATTGCGGCGCGTGTTGTACTGGCGACAGCAAGCAGCAGGATGAGGATTGATAATGAGCGAATATTCAAAGTATGGTTGTCACAGATTTAAGGGGTGATTGAGTCATGTCGAATAAGTTTAACGTAATCCTAGTAGACGGTTCATCTTATCTATTTCGGGCCTTTCACGCGCTCCCGCCATTGATGACGTCATCGGGACAGCCAACCGGGGCAATCAAAGGCGTGCTGAGCATGATTCGGCGGCTGCAATCGGATTTTCAAGAGTCGAATATCGTGGTGGTCTTTGATGCGAAAGGGAAAACCTTTCGCAACGACCTTTACCCTGAATATAAAGCCAATAGACCGCCGATGCCGGATGAGCTTCGGTCTCAGATTGAGCCGATCCACCGCATCATCGAGCAGATGGGGCTGCCACTGGTTGTTGAGCCGGGCGTTGAGGCCGACGACGTGATTGGTACCCTCGCCTGGCGAGCGGCAGCCGAAGGTCAGCAGGTGCTGATCTCAACGGGCGATAAGGATATGGCCCAGCTCGTCAACCCGAACGTGACCTTGATGAATACGATGACTGATCAGTATCTGGACGAGGCCGGGGTCATGACCAAATTTGGGGTCCGTCCAGATCAAATCATTGATTACCTCGCCCTCGTTGGGGATACCGTTGATAACATTCCAGGTGTGCCTAAATGCGGGCCGAAGACCGCGGTTAAATGGCTCGCAGCCTATACCAGTCTCGACGGCGTTATGGCCAATGCAGACCAAATTACCGGCAAGGTGGGCGACTATTTGCGCGAGGCACTGACCCATCTGCCGCTGTCTTATGATCTTGCAACGATCCGAACGGCGCTAGAACTGCCAGACGTCGGAGATCTTCTGCCGAGTTCGCCCGATCTAGAGGCGCTGCGTGCGTCCTATGAAGCCTATGAGCTGCGCAGCTGGGGAGAGGCGTTGGGCGCGCCGCCCGAAGCGGTGCCGGAAGCGGTCCCAGCAGATTACGATCTGGTGTTAACCCAGGACCATCTCAATGTTTGGTTGGATCGCATTGCAGCGGTTGAACAATTTGCCTTCGATACCGAAACCACCGGGCTAAATTACATGGACGCTGAAATCGTCGGCGTGTCAATTTGCACGAGCCCGGGGCGCGCAGCCTACATCCCTTTCGGGCACGACTATCCTGACGCGCCACAACAGTTAGAACGACCCAATGTGTTAGACCAGCTATCGGTGTTTCTCAACGATCCAAAGAAATTGGTCATTGGTCAAAACTTGAAATTTGATATGAGTATCCTGGCTCGGTATGGCTTAACGATCAACGCTCCGATCGCAGATACCATGCTGGAGTCTTATGTGTATAACAGCGTGGCCACCCGTCACAATATGGATGATTTGGCTCAGAAGTATTTAAACCGCAAGACGGTCAAGTTTGAAGAGGTTGCTGGCAAGGGGGTCAAACAGCGCACCTTTAATCAGATCGAGCTTGAAGCGGCGGGACATTACGCCGCTGAAGATGCGGACATTACCTACCAGTTGCACGAGGCCCTCTGGCCGAAAATTTCAGGGGACAACCGATTGTTACCGGTATACCAAAATCTTGAAGTGCCCTTGATCCGCGTGCTGTCGCAAATTGAACGCAATGGGGTCTTGATTGATTGCACGATGTTAGACCAGCAGTCTGAAGAAATTACGCGCGAGCTGGCTGATTTAACGGTTACCGCCTTCGATCTTGCGGGTGAGGAATTTAACTTGAGTTCACCCAAGCAACTACAAGCCATTTTGTTTGAAAAGTTGCAGTTGCCGGTACTCAAGAAAACGCCAAAGGGTCAACCCTCGACCAACGAGAGCGTCTTGCAGGAATTAGCCCTGGATTATCCCTTGCCAAAAGTGGTCATTACCCACCGAGGGTTGAGCAAGTTAAAGTCCACCTACACGGATCAGTTGCCGAAGCTTGTCAGGCCCCAGAGTGGCCGGTTGCACACGTCCTACCAGCAGGCGGTTGCAGCAACGGGCAGACTGTCCAGTACCGACCCGAACTTACAAAATATTCCGATTCGTACTGCGGCGGGCAGGCGGGTTAGAAAGGCGTTTATTGCGCCGCCCGGACGGTGTTTGTTGGCGGCGGACTATTCCCAGATTGAGCTCAGAATCATGGCCCACTTGTCTGGCGATGAGGGCCTGACGGCGGCCTTTCAGCAAGGTTTGGACATTCATCGCGCGACGGCCGCCGAAGTGTTCGGTGTTGGGCTTGATGCGGTCACCCAAGATCAACGGCGCAGTGCTAAAGCCATTAACTTCGGACTGATTTATGGCATGTCGGCTTTTGGCTTATCGAAGCAGTTAGGCATTCCTCGGGTTGACGCTCAGACGTACATGGATTTGTATTTCCAGCGTTATCCGGGCGTTCAACGTTATATGCAAGCAATTCGCGCACAAGCTGCAGACCAAGGCTATGTCGAAACGTGGTTTGGCCGACGCTTGTACTTACCTGAAATTAAGTCGTCTAATTTTCAAATGCGTCAAGCCGCTGAGCGCACCGCGATCAATGCCCCAATGCAGGGGACGGCGGCGGATATCATTAAACGCGCCATGATTGCGGTGCAGGCCTGGTTGAATACCTCGGGTTCGTCGGCCCTGATAATTATGCAGGTTCACGATGAGTTGGTTTTAGAAGTCGCAGAAGCGGCGGTGGATGAGACCGAAGCGGCCGTTATCCGTTTAATGTGCGGTGCAGCAGAACTGAGCATACCGCTTGAGGTTGAGGTTGGGGTTTCGAAAGACTGGGAAGGCGCGCACTAGGGCGTTTTGAGACTGGGTCCATCGTTGTGGGTCAAGGGCAGGACTTGCAGGCTCCGGCCGAAAAAATGCGGTTGCACGCTGCAGGGATCCGGTCGTATTTTAGGCCACGGTGGCGTTGATCCCAGCGCACGACGGGCTTTCGATCAAGTATTTTTCTAAAATTGAAAATATGGATATCGTGATCAGTCTGATTATTTGTGTTTCAACGTTTCGGCAGAAACTTCGGTTTTCCCCATTTTACCGAAGTCTCGAGCCCCGCTCGTAATCCCCATTACGAGTGGGGTTTTTTTTGTCTAGACCGATCACAAACCGTCTAAGGGTCCAAACTGGCGCCCCCTTTTTATCCGTTTAATCCGCAGCGCAACGGCGCGTAAGCCTGCCGCATCAGGTTGAAGTTGGGGTTTTTAAAAGCTTGGACGGGCGCGCATTAAGGCGTTTTAGGGCCTCGGCCGTCTTTTTTTGGCACTGATGAGGATTCCCGATCCGCCGCGTAATCCCGCGATTGGGTTCAGCGCGGGTCCCGCAAGGGTTGAGTCCGCTGTCTCGATGAGGTCCGGCGCGGATAGTCTTCGGCTAAAGTATTTTCCTAAAATTTCAGGTTTGCGGAACTATTTCCACTTTGCTCGGTCTGATTATTTGTGTTTCAACATTTTGGCAGAAACTTCGGTTTTCCCCATTTTACCGAAGTCTCGAGCCCCACCTGGATCAGGTGGCGGTGGTAGTGGTTTTTATGCCTCAACCGA
This sequence comes from uncultured Pseudomonadales bacterium, assembly GCA_905182155.1. Classification (GTDB taxonomy): domain Bacteria; phylum Pseudomonadota; class Gammaproteobacteria; order Pseudomonadales; family Azotimanducaceae; genus UBA9926. Next base: position 17,024 of record CAJJAX010000014.1, on the reverse strand, counting down.
TAACCAACCGTCTAAAACATCCTTCAGGATCTCTAGGCCTTGGCCATTGGGTGCAGAAAAGGTTTGTGCTTGGGCGTGTTCTGGCAAACTTCGATTCACCTTGAGTAGTGCATTTTGTTGCGCGCCTCGGGCGAGCTTATCCGCTTTGGTGAGCAAGACATGAATGGGTAGCCCAGCAGATTCCGACCATTGCAACATCATTTCATCAAAAGGTTTGAGCGCGTGCCGGATATCGGTGAGCAAAATGACGCCTTTTAGACTCTGTCTTGATCGAAAATAGGTGTCCAGATGGGTTTGCCAATATTGTTTGAGTGTTAAGGGGACCTTTGCGTAGCCGTATCCTGGCAGGTCCACCAGTCTGGTCGTCTCGGTGATCCCAAAGAAGTTGATCAACTGGGTCCTGCCGGGTGTTTTACTGGTTCGAGCTAGTTTTTTTTGCCGGGTTAGGGTGTTGATGGCGCTCGATTTACCGGCATTTGAACGACCACAGAACGCAACTTCTGCGCCCTCATCGACCGGGCACTGGCTCATTTGTGCGGCACTGGTTATAAATTGAGCGGATTGATAATTGAACTGCTGCATAGTGATTACTTAGTGACCTGATGTGTCACGCTAGACGGTTTCAGATATAATAGCGCATCCGCTGAGTGACGCGCTTTAGTCGGAGCTGATTTAAAGCAATTCTCCGGGTTGACTCGGTAACGTTAAACGAAGGTGTGCCATGTATAAATTGATAATGACGCTTGGTCTTGTTCTCGTGAGTGCCGGCGTGCTTGCCGCGGGCGATGTGACGCGTGGAGAAGGACTAACGGCAACTTGTGTTGCCTGCCACGGTACAGACGGTAACAGCCCAGCGGGAAGTTTTCCTAATATTGCGGGTCAAAGTGAGTCCTATCTGTATAAGCAACTGGTTGATATCCAGTCGGGCGCTCGGAGCGCCGTGCTGATGACGGGAATTCTGGATGGATTGAAGCCTCAGGATCTTGCGGATTTGGCCACGTATTATGCGGCCCAAGCGCCGGCCCAAGGGGCCGCGGACCCTGCCCTTGTTGCCTTAGGTGAGTCGATATATAAGGCGGGGATTGCTCGAAAAAAAGTGGCGGCCTGCACCGGCTGTCACTCGCCCACGGGTCAGGGTAATGGTTTGGCAAAGTTCCCAATGCTCGCAGGCCAATGGGCTGAGTATACGGAAGCGCAATTGAAGGCCTTTCGATCGGGTGCCCGCGGGAACGATGGGGATAGCAAAATGATGCGCATTTCTGCCATGGACCTGAGCGATCCAGAAATTAAAGCTGTGTCATCTTACATCGCGGGCCTGAGACCATAACAAGGCCCGGTCGTTCAGTCAGTCGGATTAACAGGAGTTCAAAATGAGTCAATCAATCCTCTTCGGAATTAAGCGGTTCGCGGTCGTGCCTGCGCTCATGTTGGCGCTGTTTAGCGTCAGTGCTCAGGCTGAGTACGAGGCTGGGGTCCACTACTTTGAATTGCCGACGCCGGTCGTGGTGAGCACCAAGGGCATTGAAGTAACGGAATACTTCTCTTACGGGTGTAACCATTGTTATCAGTTCGAGCCAATATTGGGCGCGTGGGTCGCGACGTTGCCAGAGGATGTGACGTTTACGCGAACGCCTGCGATGTGGAATCAGGGGTACACGTTGCTGGCTCAGACTTACTACACCCTGCTCGCCATGGATCTCCTGGATAAAATGCACCTCGAAATCTTTAATGCCATCCACTTAAAGCGGCGGAATATCCGAAGTCCAGAAGATATGGCAGAGTTCTTATCAGAGCTCGGGGTTGATCCGTTAGCCTTTGTTAAGGTCTTTAATAGTTTTGGGGTCACCTCAAGCTTGCGAATGGCAGATGCTCGGGGCCGTGCCTATCGTGCCACAGGGGTGCCAACGCTTATCGTGCAGGGGAAGTATCGTATTGAAGCGGGTTCTGCAGGCAGCACTCAAGAGATGCTGAAAGTTGCTGAGTATCTCATCGATTTAGAACGCCAATAACGCCGAGATCGAATGAGTCACTGCTGGCAGCCTGAAGAAATCCGAGCGGCTGATGAGGCTGTGCTTGGAACCGCAACTGCTGACATCGCCGCGCAGGTTTTCGTCACGCCCATTGCCGCTGTTGAGCATTGGGCACGCCTTGATCCGCACGCCCGCTGTCTAAGCGCAGACCAGCAAGCATTGTCTTATGGCGCGGTCGCGCAACTGAGTTTTGCGCTGTCTGAAGAATTTAAGAATCTAGGCGTTCGTCCGGGCAACCGGGTTGTGCTCGAATTAGAAAATGGTTTGGGTGTTGTCTTAAGTTTCTTGGCCCTCAATCGTCTTGGCGCATCGGCCGTTGTCATTAGTCCTAGATTGTCCGAATTCGAGCGTCAAAAAATTATTGCCCACGCGCTACCGCTTGCGGTCATTACGGCAGTGGCCACGCCGATCTCCAATCTCATACAAAACCTTTTGACGACAGGCCTATTATCGGCACTCGGGCTTCATTGGTCTGATGACGCTCAGTCATCAATCACGGATCGAGACAACCACCCGCTTGCTGAGAATGTTGCCGTGATGATTTACACAACCGGCACCACGGGTGCCCCGAAAGGGGTCATGCTCACGCATCTAAATTTGATGTTTACCGGATTGGTCTCCGGTAAGTTGCGTGGCCTTGGCCGGGCAGATCGGGTGTTGACGGCACTGCCCCTATCCCATGCGTTTGGGTTGTCAGCGGTGCTTTGCTCGGTCCTTGCTCAGGGTGCGAGTCTCGAGTTAATGGCCAAATTTTCCGCTGAGGCGGTTTTGGCGCGGTTAGTTGACGCATCAATTACCGGGTTTCTAGGCGTGCCGGCAATGTATACCCAATTGGTCAGCCGTGATGCGGACCCGTCCTCGCGGTATCCTTTTCTGCGCTTTATGTTTTCGGGTGGTGCACCGCTTGACCCGACCTTGAAAACAGCCGTCGAGGAACGCTTTGGTTTACCCTTGCACAACGGTTATGGGCTGACGGAATCTGGGCCCACTATTGCCCAGACCCGGCTCTATGCGCCGTTGACGGATACCTCGGTCGGCTTTGTGATTCCGGGCGTTGACTATCAAATTATTGATTCCTTAGGGTCAGGTGATGGGATTGGTGAACTCCAAGTTCGAGGGCCCAACATTATGGCGGGATACTATCGAGATGCAGTACAAACCAAAGCGATTTTGAGCGATGGCTGGTTGGCAACGGGTGATTTAGCCCGAATTAATATCCATGGGGCCCTGGAGATTGTGGGTCGAATTAAAGAACTCATTATTAAAAATGGCTTCAACGTGTATCCGCCTGAAGTTGAAGCGGCGTTGCTGAGGCTGCCTGAGATTATTCAGGCGGCGGTGATGGGGCAAGCGGTTACGGGCAATGAGCGAATTGTGGCCTTTGTACAAACCAGCCCACCAGGGCTCGCCCTTGATCTTGTTTGGGTCAACCAACAACTGCGATCTAGCTTGGCCGGTTATAAGTTGCCGGATGAAATCCAGGTGCTTGACCATTTGCCTGCCGCCCCCTCGGGAAAGATTTTAAAGCACCAGCTTGCTGACCGGTTGCGCCAGCCTGCGCGCTAAGCACCCTGTAAAAATGCACGGCATAGCCCGCGCTGCATTGAATTGCGCAGGCCCTTCGAATAAAATTCGTCATGGCGCCTAAGAAACCAGTTTTAAAACGTTACCGTTTGTCTTTGAGGGGCCTCCCTCGCCGAGTTTCTGCGCGAAATAAAATCCACCCCCACCTCATTGATTGGACCCATCGGTCCGATCTGAATCAATGTTTAGGAGCGCCTGATGGCCAAGATTCTTGATGATATTTCACGAACGTTTGGTGAGTACTTGTTGCTGCCTCGGCTGACGCGTCGCGAACAGCATATTGATCGAATCGATTTATCGGCGCCTCTGTCCCGATCGGACAATGGGGCCATCGGATCTCTGTCCATTAACATTCCGATTGTATCAGCCTGTATGCAGGCGGTGTCTGGTGTGGACCTGTCCATTGCGTTGGCCCGCCAGGGCGGGATGAGCATGATTTTCTGTTCGCAAAGTATCGAAAGCCAGGTCGACATGGTTCAAAAGGTCAAGGCACATAAAGCGGGCTTTGTGGTGAGCGGCGCCAATATTCAGCCGGGCGCCAGCTTGCAAGAGGTGCTCGAGCTGATGACGCGTAGCGGACATTCGACGATTCCCGTGACCCGTGACGGGTCATCCCAGGGCGAGTTTTTGGGTTTGATTACGGACCAGGATTTTTGGGAGTTTGAGGATGACCTTCAGAATCTCGTTAAAGACCATATGACCCCTAAAGTCGATGTCATCTTCGGGGTTGAAGGGATTTCTCTTAGAGAGGCGAATCGGCTGTTACATCGTCATAAGAAGGATTGCCTGCCGATATTAACGGCAGCAGGCCAGTTGTCGGCATTGGTTTTTAAAAAGGATTATGTCGATCATCAGAGGCATCCGCTGGAGTTGTTGGATGAAGGCAAGCGGTTGCGGGTTGGGGCTGCGATCAATACCCATGATTACGAGCAGCGCGTGCCAGCGCTGGTGGCGGCCGGCGCCGATGCGTTGTGTTTTGACTCATCCGATGGGTTTACAGAGTTTCAGATGGATGGTTTGACTTGGATCAGAGCGCACTTTGGCTCAGAGGTGGTGATCGGCGGTGGCAACGTGGTGTCAGCGGAGGGCTTCGATTATCTGGCGTTGTCTGGGCTGGTGGACTTCATCAAGGTTGGCATCGGGGGTGGGTCGATCTGTATCACGCGAGAACAAAAAGGGATTGGTCGGGGCCAGGCATCCGCCCTGCTCGAGGTCGTTGCCCGGCGCGATGCGTACTATGAAGAAACCGGTATCTATATCCCAATTTGTTCAGATGGCGGTTTGGCCAACGACACGCAAGTCGTCATGGCGTTGGCCATGGGGGCGGATTTTGTGATGATGGGTCGCTACTTTGCCATGACAGAGGAAAGCCCGACGTCAAAAATATCGATCAATGGGCAGATGTATAAGCCCTACTGGGGTGAGGGTACCGTTCGAGCACAAAATTGGCAGCGCTACAGCGAGGGCATGAGCAGTCGAAAGATGATGTTCGAAGAGGGGGTCGACGCCTTTGTTCCTTTAATTGGTTCAACGGCGGAAGTCTTAGAGACGACGCTTCACAAGCTAAAAAGCACCATGATCAACCTTGGGGCAGATTCCTTAAAGGCTTTTGAAGATCAAGCGATCATTACCTTAGTGTCTGAACAATCCATCGTTGAGTCCGGGACTTCAAATGTCTTTAAGTTCTCTGGGAATCGTGATGTTGATGAATCCGACTGGGGTAACTAACTGTATTTTCGGATATACTCCACGCGCGAATTTTCCAAAGGACCGGCTTCGATGAAAAAACTGCTAATGCTGCCAATTGCGTTCATTTCCATCCTCGCATTTGCGGGGCCAATAGACGATGAAATTATCGCCCGAATTCATAAGGTTGGTGAGGTTTGTCTACAGGGCGATACCTGTGCAGTAACCCAAACAACGTCGGTCGCGAGTTCTGGATCAGAAGCACCGGATGCGATTTATAAGCGCAGCTGCGCAACCTGTCACGACCTTGGTATTGCCGGGGCGCCAACCTTAGCAAATTCGGAGCAATGGGCGCCGCGTCTTGAAAAAGGCATGGATGTCCTCTACGCCAGCGGTATCAATGGGCTCGCGCCTGCTATGCCAGCACGCGGGATGTGCTTTGATTGCTCAGATGACGATATTCGGGCGGTGGTCGATTACATGGTAGCGTCTGTCCAATAAGACTGAGGGCTCGCGCCGGCTAGCTTTGCCGAAGCATTAGGGCCTCTTCTAACTGCGATCTAGTGATGATCGTTGCGCAATCAAGATCCGCAATTGTTCGGCCGACATGAATTAATTTTTGAATCGCCCGGGCTGAAAAATGCAGGTTTTGAGCGGCGCGCACTAGAAACTGCGTTGCCCCGGCATCCATGGGTTCGCTGGCATGCGGCAACGACGAAGCTTGCAATCGTTCTGACCTAAAAGCACGGGCCTTCTTGATTTGGGCCGCTGCTCTGTGGTGCTCAACCCAGCTGGTTTGCGGAGCAGCCTGAAGAAGGGTTTCCGGATCTAGGGCTGGGACTTCAACCTGAAGGTCAATTCGATCCAGAATCGGCCCTGAAATCCGATTTCGATACCGAGTAATCTGTTCAACCGAACAACGGCAAGGCCTTCGACTGCCGAGCCATCCGCAAGGACAGGGGTTCATGGCAGCGATCAATTGGAAGTTCGCAGGGAATCGAACTCTGTAGTGTGCCCGACTGATGTCGATGCTGCCGCTTTCAAGGGGTTGCCTAAGTTGGTTCATTACCGAATGTGAAAACTCTGGCAGCTCATCGAGCAGTAGGACACCGAGATGAGCCAAGGTAATTTCGCCGGGCCTCGGTGGACTGCCACCGCCAATTAATGCCGCAGCAGAGGTCGAGTGATGCACTTCACGAAAGGGCCGCTCGATCGGCGGCCCGGGTAACGTTCCGGCGGTTACCGATTGAATACAAGCGACTTCTACCGCCTCTTGCTCGGTCATGGGGGCCATGAGTCCGAGCATCCGTTTGGCCAGCATGGTTTTACCGGACCCGGGCGGGCCGAACAGCAGGAGGTGATGGCCGCCTGTGGCAGCAATGATCAACGCGCGCTTTGCGGTTGATTGTCCTTTGATATCATCAAGGGATAATCCGTTTGGATTGGGTTCAACGCGCACGTCAGCCTTCGGCGGCGTTGTTGGCTTTAACGGTAATTTCAGATCTGCCAGTTGATTGACGACCAGGCAAGGGCCGAGACCAGGGCCTGAGCCCATCTGGGCTTGATTCGAACGCAGCAGCGTGAGGCCTTGTTTTTGGCAGGCCAGGGCCGCGATCAATAGTCCTGGCACGGCTCTAACGTCCCCTGTCAGGCTCAATTCTCCCATGGCGCAAAGTCCTTTGAATCGTTCCGCTTGGAGTTGTTGGCTGGCAATGAGAATCGACAGTGCCATGGGCAGGTCAAAGCCCGCATGTTCCTTAGCCACATCGCTGGGCGCGAGGTTCACCACAATGCGTCGGTCAGGCACTTTAAACCCGGAGTGCTCGATGGCAGAGCGGATGCGCTCTCGACAGTGTTTGGCGCGATGTTCACTCATGCCAACGATATTGATTTGCGGTAAGCCATTGCTGATGGTGGCTTCTATCTCAATCGTTTGAGCGGTTAAGCCAATGACAGCTTGGGCGAGAACGCATGCTGACGACATGGTGTGAACTCCAGTATTTTTAAACGGGGCATTGATTAAACCCCGTTCTCGCAATTTGCCTTAGCGGTGATCTGCTGCACAACAATTGCGCATTGACCGAATATTTTGGTGCGAGTTTTGACTAAAACCTGGCGGACTTTGCCCGAAACGCGAGATAACGCTGAAAATACGACCGATTTTACCCGCTACTAATTCTGGCATGGCCTGTGCTTTACATTGGGTTAGATCCTTTGGATAAAGTTGTTTCTAACTTCCTCGAGTTCAGTTAGTACGGTTCGGGGTGGGATAAAATGACAGCCTAATCTGGGAATCAAAACGGCAACGGCTGGGAAAGTAGACAGTTTAAGGCTACTATTTCCAAGTCAAGCTCAATTAGAATGATGATGCTTCTCTTTGAAGGGAATATCGGGGACGTCAAAGGGTTTGAAGCCCAGCGATGTTGAATTTATTCCAGAGTCATTCAATAATCGCACGAAGTGCCAGCCTCCGGGTTGGCGAAGTCAAGGAGAGACGATGAAATTAGTAACCGCCATTATCAAGCCCTTTAAATTGGACGATGTTCGAGAAGCCTTGTCTGAAATTTCTGTACAAGGGATGACGGTCACCGAAGTGAAAGGCTTCGGTCGACAAAAGGGCCACACGGAACTGTATCGTGGTGCAGAGTATGTGGTTGATTTTCTACCCAAGGTGAAAATTGAAGTTGCGATCGACGACGGCAGTTTAGATTCTGTTATCGAGGCGATTACCAATGCCGCGAATACTGGAAAAGTCGGCGATGGCAAGATCTTTGTCACGGCCCTTGAAGACGTGATCCGGATTCGAACCGGTGAAACCGGCGCCGATGCGGTCTAAGCGCTAGTTTAAGCTCTGGTTTATTAAGCACTGGGCTAAAATCGAGCCAACCCACACCTCATCGAGTGTCGCTCGATGCGATAGCAGATTATAATATCGGTCAGTGTTAAAAGGCTTGGTCTGCATGAAGTATCGAAGTACACGAGGTGGGGTGAGCGGTCTGTCCTTTAGCCAAGCCGTGATGATGGGTTTGGCGACTGACGGTGGCCTGCTCGTCCCAGATTCTATTCCCGATGTTGGCGCACGCCTTGCCGATTGGCAGGGCCTGTCTTACCCGGAACTTGCGTATGAAGTCATGGCGCCCTTCGTCGGAGATATTGATGAGGCGGTATTCAAAGACCTCGTGCTGCGCAGCTATGAGCATTTTGAGCACCCAGAGATCGCGCCGCTCGTTGCTGTGGGCGATGTGCAGATTCTCGAATTGTTTCACGGGCCAACCTTGGCCTTTAAAGACATCGCACTGCAGTTTCTCGGTGAGTTGTTCGAACACATTCTGAAGGAGTCGGGAAGTCGTGTGAATATTCTCGGCGCAACCAGTGGCGATACGGGTAGTGCTGCAATCGCTGGGGTGCGAGGCAAAGACAATATCGATGTCTACATTATGTTTCCTGAAGGCAAAACAAGCCCATTGCAGGAACTTCAAATGACATCGGTACTCGATGCCAACGTTCACAACATTGGCATCAACGGTAGTTTCGATGATTGTCAGTCGTTATTGAAAACGATTTTTTCAGACTTAGAATTCAAAGACAGTTATCAACTTGCAGCGGTTAACTCGGTCAACTGGGCGAGAGTGCTAGCGCAAGTGGTTTACTATTTTTCTGCATACAATCAACTTGGCCAACCCATTAGCATTTCAAGGAGCAAACAATTTTGGAAATATTTTTGCTGGGTTTATTGCCAAACGAATGGGCTTGCCATTGCGAAAATTGGTGCTCGCCACAAACGAGAATGATATTTTGGCACGCTTTTTCCAGTCCGGTGTTTACGAGCGCGGTGAGGTTCGGTTCTCGAATAGCCCAGCGATGGATATACAAGTTGCCAGTAATTTTGAGCGTTACCTGTATTACCAGTTGGGCGAGAATGCAACCGACTGCGCGGCGTTCATGAACCGGTTCCAGACTGAAAAATGCGCGTCGCTGAATCAACCAGACGGGTTTTTTGATTGGTTTACCGCGGATGCGGTCACCGATGACGAAACCTTGCAGAGTATTCAAGGGATCTGGCACCAGTTTAATTATCTTGCGGATCCGCATACGGCGGTTGGTTTTCATTTGGCGCAAAAGCACCGGGACCCGACTGTGCCGATGGTTTGTTTGGCAACCGCCCACCCGGCTAAGTTCGATGACACGGTTGATTCGGCGATACCCGGCGTTGTTAATCAGCATTCATCGCTGGACGCGTTATTGGGTTTAGAAACCCGAAAAACCAAGATTACCGACGACCCTGACGCACTGAAGGACTTTATTCGCGCTCGGTGCTTATCCGGGCATTAATCCGCGCGATCGCGTCGGGTAGCGCTGTGAGATCGACGATGGTTTCTGAGGCATTGGTGGCTTCTGCCGCGGCGAAGGTCTCATCGGTTGCTTTCCAAATGGTATAGATCCCGAGCTTCGACGCCGCGTCGACATCTAAAACAGGATCATCGCCCACGTAGATCATCTCATCGGGTTGGCACTGAAACTGCTCAAGGGCTGCCAAGAATAAAGCAGGGTTTGGCTTGGGCGCCCCAACGTCCTCTGCCGATAGCTTTAACTGAAATAAGTTGCCAATGGGCAGCTGCCCAACATCCGCATTGCCATTGGTCAGCGTGCACAAAGCGTAGGTGCGGGCAAGCGCCCGCAGTGCTGCATCAGCGCCTGGATACAACGTAACGTGGTTACGGGCCTTCAGGAAGACTTCCATGGCACGGTCTGCAATACCTTGGGCCTTGTTGCGATGGGCCGGATTGCGCTGCACGAGGGTGTGGAGTATCGCCCGGCGAAGGTCGGTTAATCGATAACTGTAATCGGGATTTTCTGCTAAGACGGTTGCTCGCAAAAATTGGATGTCTTGCGGCGGGTAATCGATGGCTGGGCTGAGGGCTGCAAGATAGTCTTTGAGTTGTCCTTCGGCGTACATAATGGCCGGTTTAACAGGCCAGAGGGTGTTGTCTAAATCGAACCCAATCACCTTGATCATGTTTTGTCCTCAGGTACTGCCTCAGCGCCACTCGCTTTAGAGCGCCGGGCCGCTCTTGGGTGGGCTTGATCATAAACGCGGGCGAGATGCTGAAAGTCCAGGTGGGTATAAATCTGTGTCGTGCTAATGTCTGCATGACCGAGCAGTTCTTGAATCGCTCTAAGGTCTCCGCTGGATTCGAGGATATGGCTCGCGAAGGAATGCCTGAGCATATGCGGATGAACGTGCAGACCATTGCCTTGCTTACGGGTCCAAGAATTAATTCGAGCTTGGACATTGGTGTTACTGACCCGCTTGCCGCGCTGACTAATGAACAAGGCGTCGGCATCAATCAGCGCACCTTTAACGGGCGCGTTGTCGCGGACTTTCAACCAATCCGTGAGCGCGGTTTGGGCATAACGTCCGATCGGTAAAATCCGCTCTTTGTTGCCCTTGCCTCGGACTAAAACGGTATTTTCATCCCACGATAGGCTGCTTTTGTTGCAAGCCGTGAGTTCTGACAATCTGAGTCCCGAGGAATAAAACAGCTCTAAAATCGCTTTGTCTCGTATTTCGTGCCAGCTGACCGCTTGGACCATCAAGAGCTTTGAGACCTGATCGGCATCGAGTGTCTTGGGCAGGCGTCGAGGGGTTTTGGGGGCACTGACCAATTGCGCTGGATTGAGATCAACACCTGATTCACGGGCAAGGTAGTCAAAAAAAGTCCGCAAGGCCGATAGCTTTCGTTGTTGCGACCGACCGGAAAGACCTTTGCGGTGCCCTTGGCTGATGAGGCCTCGGATGTCGGACGCTTTAAGATCCTGAGCCTGATCGATGGCTGCATTAAGGGCATAGTTTAAGAGTGCGTTCAGATCACGCTGGTAGGCGGCTAACGTATGGGTTGATAAACGGCGCTCATTTTTAAGATGAGACAAGAAGGCATCAACTTGCTCCGCCAATCGGGTCAAGGGCTTAGGCCTCTTGCCGCGGATCGTCGGCGAAAAACCGATGCGCAATGAGACCGGCAAGGAAATCGCCAATAAATTGAATAAACAAGGTATCTTGATCTCGATGAAAGCCATTGCTGTCTTGGCTACCAATGGTTAGCGCGCCGACTAAGTGATCACTTACCAGCGGAATAATGGCGCAGGATGAAAGGTCATGGTCGACATTGGGGAAAAGGCGGTTTGATTCTTCTGCCCGAACCACCCCAAGAATTGGTTTGTCTGGATTAAATAAGCCGCCGACGGCTTCTTGAAAGGTTGCTTGGGTAAGAAAGCTGGTGGCCGTGCAGTCTGGTTCGGCCTGATCTCGGAAAATAAACAGATGGTAGTCTTGGGTATCGAGGGTTGCCTTCAAAATCTTGCCGAGTTGAGCGGTCGCGGTTTGAATCGACTGGGGTTTTTGCAGTTGTTGAACGAGTTGGTGACAAAGCTGAAAGAGGGTCTGGTTTTGTTTAGAAACGTCTATAAATTCATGAACCCGCTGTTCTGCCAAGGCTAGTTTTTCGGACACCAGTTGTAGTTTGTGTCCGGCAAGCGAGACCGCACCCTTGGTTTCGGGGTTGGCTTCCAACACGAGTCGCTCTAAATCGTCGGGATGGTCCTTCAAATAGTGTTGAACCTGGGCGTAGGTGACCTCGTCACTCATGACTGCTCCTTAAGACCGATCATTGATTTTAAGTTTACCATCGAAGACTCGAATTGCGGGCCCGGCGAGCCAAAGGTCTTGTCCTGGGCCTGGCCAAGTGACCTTGACCGCCCCGCCCGGCATCTCGACCGAAACAGTGTCTGCCAAAAGGTTCATCACCCGACCAACCGCAACTGCCGCACAGGCGCCAGAACCACAAGCCAGGGTCTCGCCAGCGCCGCGTTCTGACACGCGTAGCGTGATCACGGCGTCCGAGGTCAAAGCCATAAACCCAACGTTAACCCCCGCCTCAAAGTGCTTTTGGGTGCGAAATTCTGCAGCAAGACCGGCAACATCGAGGTCGTCAACGCGGTTAACCACCAGGACGGCATGCGGATTACCAAGATTCGCAATGCCAAACGGGTATTGTGAACCGTCCTGAAACGCGGCGCTAAAAGGCGCCTGCTCGCCTGGACCGGGTTGAAAGGGAATGGCTGCCGGGTCCAGTTCGGGTGGGCCCATGTTGACTCGAAAGTATTGGCTTGAAACCCGTTGGGTGGTCAACTGACCCGTACTTGTTTGCAACACGAGCTCTGATTTGGGGGATAGTTGCTTGTCGTAGATGAACTTAGCAACGCAGCGTGCGCCGTTACCGCATTGGCCCGACTCTGAGCCGTCGGCGTTGTAAATGCGGTAGAAAAAATCCGCTGTGCGGGTGGTTGGGGGCTCAATCGTCAGCAATTGATCAAACCCAACACCGGTATGCCGATGGGCAAGGCCCTTCACGCCGCTCGGACTTAAAGCCCCCGCTTGGGTCACCAAATCGATCACGGCAAAGTCATTGCCAACGCCGTGCATTTTCGAGAAGTTGACGATCATACCAGGGCCTTAGCGTGCGCGGATGGTTGATGTTGTCGTTAAATTTGGTGCGGTGGTCGAGGTGTCGAGATTGGTTTCTGCGGCGAGGAGGTCCTGGATGGTCTCGCGTCGTCGAATCAATTGTGCGTGCCCACCGTGAACCAGAACCTCAGCAGCCCGGCACCGGGTATTGTAATTAGAGCTCATCGACATGCCGTAAGCGCCGGACGTGGCGAGCGCAATGAGTGCCCCCTGTTCCAGGTCAATGAGACAGTGCTTCGCAAGAAAATCACCGGCTTCACAAATCGGACCCACAATTTCAAAGTGCCCTGACGGGTTGAATTGTTCCACAACCGGATGCACGGCCTGCACGGCGTCATAGAGCGCTGGCCGAATCAAATCGTTCATTGCCGCATCGACCACGGCGAAGGCCCGTGTCGCATTGTGTTTTGTGTAGAGCACTTCGGTCAGCAGTACGCCAGCATTGGCAATGATGTATCGGCCTGGCTCTAAGATGACGCGAAGGTCTCGATCCGCCATTTTCTGCTGGAGCGCATCTGACAGCGCCTGGAGCGGAAAATCGGGTTCCTGCTCATAACGAACCCCCATGCCCCCACCGATGTCGAAATGCTCAAGGGCAATGCCCTGATCGGCAAGTTGGTCAATAAGTTCGAACATTTTATCGAGGGCGTCCAGATAGGGCGCAAGCTGTGTGATTTGCGAGCCGATATGACAATCAATGCCCTTGATCGCAATGCCCGTTAGGGTTTGAGCGGTGCGATAAAGTTGTAGCGCTTGATCCATCGGGATCCCGAACTTTGATTCCTTCAAGCCGGTTGAGATGTAGGGGTGGGTTTTTGGGTCCACGTCTGGATTGACCCGCAGTGAAATGGGTGCAACAACGCCGAGCTCGCTTGCGATGCGGCTAATACGTTCGAGTTCGGCTTCGGATTCGACGTTAAAACACTTAATGCCAACCTGCCGCCTCGATCTCGTCTGCTTGCTTACCAACGCCAGAAAAGACGACTTTGCTTGGGTCCGCGCCAATTCTTAGAACTCGGGCGAGTTCACCCCCTGAGACAATATCAAAGCCTGCGCCCAAATCGCTCAACAGTTTGAGAATCGTTAGATTGGAGTTGGCTTTCACCGCATAGCAAATAAGGGGCTTATGTTGCTCAAAAGCATTTTTGATGGCGTGATACGCTGAGGCCATGGCACTGGCCGAGTAAACAAAACACGGCGTCCCATAGTCTTTTGCTAAGCTGTCGAGGGGATAATCCTCGCAGTGCAAGCGGCTGGTTTGGTAGTTAAAGCCGTTCATGCGCCATCCTTTACCCTCTCGGTATTGGGTTCTGGCGGATAGAGTGGACCCTTCTGACCGCAGCTCGTCAGGATGAGGCAAAGAATGATGATGATTGTTCGCATAGCACACGATAAAGGCGGAAACGTTGAGTATACTGCGTTCGGTGGTTGATAGGGAGAAGGGATTTGGTTCAAGGCTCGATAGAACAGCAGTATCATCGTCAGTTGGATGCGCTCATGATGTTGATTGAAGATTGCATCGATGATCTGCCGCAAGACGTCGACGTGGATGGCGCCAATGGCCAGCTGACCCTCACCTTCGAGGATGGGTCTCAGATTGTGATCAGTCGTCAGCCGGTCCAACAAGAAATTTGGGTGGCCGCTAAATCCGGGGGGTTTCATCTTAAACAGCAGCAAAACCACTGGTTTTGCGCCGTGACGCAAGAGGGCTTGCCGGCGCTTTTAAATCGGGTCGTGACGGAGCAATCTGGTACGGCGACCCAGGCTTTTACCCTAATTGATGCTTAGCCCGCTTAATTGCTGCCCGAACGGTATCGGGCGCTGTCCCCCCAATGTGCGATCTGGCGGCAACCGATCCTTCTAAGGTGAGTACTGAGTAGACATCCTCCGTGATTCGATCGCTTTCGGTCTCGAAATCAACAAGGCTCAATGCTGCCAAATCGACACCCCGATCAACCGCGAGGCCGACCAAGCGACCCACAACGTGATGCGCGTCTCGGAAAGCCAGCCCTTTCCGAACCAGGTAATCAGCAAGGTCGGTTGCCGTGGCAAAGCCACGTTCTGCGGCAGCCCGCATATTGTCTGGCTGGGCTTTGATATTGGGGATCATGTCGCCAAAAGCGCGCAAACAGTCTTGCAGGGTTCGGACTGTATCGATGAGTGGCTCTTTGTCTTCCTGATTGTCTTTGTTATAGGCCAGCGGTTGACTCTTCATTAGGGTGAGCAACGCAATCAGACTGCCGAAGACCCGAGCGGATTTCCCTCTGACCAGTTCAGGCACATCGGGATTTTTCTTCTGAGGCATGATCGATGAACCCGTACAAAATCGGTCCGGCAGCTCGATAAAGGCAAATTGTGGCGATGCCCACAAAATCATCTCCTCCGACCAGCGCGATAGATGCATCATCAACAGGCTTGCGGTGCTGGTGAACTCAATGGCAAAGTCGCGATCGCTAACCGCGTCCAGAGAGTTTTCTGCAACGGCCTCAAAATCGAGCAACTCGGCGACCAGGGCGCGATCGATTGGAAAGCTGGTGCCGGCCAGTGCGGCGGCGCCCAGAGGCAGCGTGTTGACCCGGCGACGACAGTCCGTTAATCGATCCGCATCCCGCCGCAGCATTTCATACCAGGCCATTAGATGATGTCCAAAGACCACGGGTTGCGCGACCTGCAAATGGGTAAACCCGGGCATAATGGTTTCACAATGACCTTCGGCAAGGCCAAGGAGCCCGCGTTGTAAATGCCGAATCTGCTCTAGTATCAGGTCGATGTTGTGCCGGAGGTACATTCTGACATCGGTTGCCACTTGATCGTTGCGACTGCGACCCGTGTGCAGCGCCTTGCCCTGCTCGCCAATCCGCTCAGTGAGCGCGGCCTCGATGTTCATATGCACATCTTCAATTGGGTACGACTTATGATCAAGATCAGACGCGGTCTGGATCTGCCATTGTCTGGTGCGCCGCAGCAAAGCATCGATGATGCCGCAGCGGTAAACCAAGCATTCGAGGGCCACTGACCCTTCGATGTCGAACAAAGCCAACTCGAAATCGAAAGTGACTGACGCGGTAAATGCTTCAACAAAGGCATCGGTTGCCTCGGTAAAGCGACCGTTCCACAGTTTTTGATTGCCTTGGCTCACTGGGATTTCCCTGATGCTAAAAAGCCAGAGTATAACAGTTGCTGAATCAGAGTTGGCGGGATCCGCCGGCAATGGCGGGCCAAGGGTTTTCAAGTTGGTGAAACAGGATGAATTCGCGGCGACGGCAACCGATTACGGGAGAGGGGCTGCCTGGCATCATTCTATAAATGAAGGTTTACTCGCCAACCCGTCCAAGTTAGTGTTGCGGTTTTAAACTTTGAGGCCCGCCCTTGAGAACGATTCGTCTTGCCACGCGCAAAAGTCCCTTGGCCCTTTGGCAAGCCAATGACGTCGCCGATCCGCTGCAAGCTGCCCATCCACAAATTGATGTGGAAATCATCGGTATGACGACCGAGGGTGATCGCAACAAGGTTTCACCGCTCAGTCAAATTGGCGGCAAAGGTGTTTTTGTAAAAGAGCTTGAGGTTGCTTTGCTTGAAAACAGAGCGGATATAGCCGTTCATTCCATGAAAGATGTCCCTTCTATACTGCCCGATCCGCCCGAAGCGGTGGTTTTAGCCGCAGCCGAGGCCGCCAAAGAGGCTGATGCAGATGCGGTTATCGGCTTTGGCGGTGGCTCTTCATTGGATGTGGCCAAGCTTGCGGCGGTGCTTGCAATGGATGATCAAAGCTTGAAAGATATCTACGGTGTGGGAAATATTACTGGCACGCGCTTACCATTGATTTTAATTCCAACCACTTCTGGGACAGGGTCCGAGGTAACGCCCATTTCGATTGTGACCACTGGTAAAAGTGAAAAAATGGGCGTGGTATCATCCGTTCTAATACCCGATATTGCGCTGTTAGATCCTGAACTAACGCTTGGTTTGCCCGCGCATGTCACGGCCGCCACCGGTATTGACGCTATGGTTCATGCGATCGAGGCCTATGCGTCGATGAGTGCCAATAACAACCCGCTTTCAAAGGTCTTGGCCCAACAGGCCTTGCGCTTGATGGGGGCTGCGTTGGAAACTGCAGTGCACACACCTCGTGATATAGCCGCGCGATCCGATATGCTACTGGGGTCCTTGCTGGCAGGGCAGGCCTTTGCCAATTCGCC
>CAJJAX010000013.1 GCA_905182155.1 uncultured Pseudomonadales bacterium | reverse complement strand
GGTTGGTATTTTGGGCCATCCGTGATTGCATTAGGTACCTTATCTAAGAAACTGGGCCATCCAATGGACTGGTTCGATCGGGTCTCTGGCTCGGCAACCTTCGGTGCTTTGCCAGAAAAAATATATTCAACTGACTTCAAAAAATTGCACGAAGCGATTCAAAGTCGACTTTCTCCCGGGCAATGGAGTCGGTTTTGGGGTGAAGACTCCTTCCAGCATGCGCCAACCGTTTGGACATTATGTGCCGCTGCGCCCACGTTCGAAGAGGTTTTAACCGCGGGTGCTCGGTTAAGCCTGCTTGACTCAACTGAGTTTATTTATTCTCTAAGAAACGATCTGGACACCGTGAGTGTCAAGATCTATCCGGTTGTACCATTACCAGAATGGCAGCATTTGATGCTGGTGCAGCAGTTGGCGTTAGGTTTCCCTCGTATGGTTGGCGATCAGCAACTGGTCCGCTCTTTGATTTTATCGGGGAAACCGCAAACAACTAAACAGTTGACCGAATGTGAGCCGACCACTTTTAGTGCGTCGACCGAGGCTTCGGAAGTGGTTTTTGACCGAGCGATGTTAAGGGGAAAAAATCCTGTCGCCAGCGAAAGCTGGGAAGTGATTACCAAATCGATTATAGAGCCGCTGGTAGGGCTGCGGCTTAGGCAGCAGCCCTCATCCTATCGGGTGAACAAAGTTCTGGTGGATCATTGCGCGGTGGGGGCGCCGCTGGATATGGTCTCTGTTGCGAAAGTGCTGCATACTGAAAAATCGACCTTGCGGCGACGGCTAAAGTCCGAAGGGCAGTCATTCTCTCAGATATTGTCGCAGTTTAGGGTGCAAGAGGCGCGCCTGCGATTGCTCAATCAGGATGATTTTGCCCAAATCAGTCAATGCCTTGGTATCAGTCGCCGATATCGCTGAGGCGGTTGCTCAAAGGCTGTCACTGAGCTTTGATGGGTCCCTGCTAGGGGAACTAGGGCGCTATTTGAATTGGCTGCTTGGAGGTCCTAAAGGGGCCTGTTGAAGACGCAGGGATGGTGCCAGGCGGCACCACCCCCGATTCGTTTCAGCCGAGCTTCTCGATGATGTTGCCGAAGAGTTCTGTGTCAGAGGGTAACTCTTTTGCTTTGACCAGCGGTTTGGAAATCCAGGTCTCGTTAATCAAATCTCGCCACGAAATGTTGTTGTTCGTGCCATTGCCGCCCCAAGAGCCGCAACCCAGCGAAAAGGTTTGCCGCATGCCATTCCAGAGGTTGCCACTGTTAGAGGCCGCTTGGGGTTGATTAACCATTACCCGGGAAGTTCGGGTTGCGTTGGCAAGTTTCATAATGTTTTCATCGCTACTGGAGTAGATGCCGCAGGAATGGCCCTGGCCTTGGTAGCTTTGAATGTATTGGTCAGTGTGATGGCATGCTCAAGATCGGAGGCTCGATACAAGGCCATAATGACAGACAGCTTTTCGCCAGAAAATGGAAATTCAGCGCCCCAACCATCTTCAATCACAATATAAAACTCGGTGCTTTCTGGCACGGTGAGCCCTGCCATTTCAGCGATTTTGCCCGCCGTTTGCGCAACGATCGTGGTGTTAAAGTGGCCAGCCTCATCCCAAAGCGTCTTTTGAAGCTTTGCTTTTTCTTCGGCATTACACACGTACCCGCCTTTGGCTTGCAGTTTGGCAATCATGTCATCGTAGATCGCATCAACCAAGATGACGGAATTATCAGAGGAGCACGAGGCGGCAAGGTCCAGCGTTTTTGACAGATGGATTTTTGTTGCCGCGTCATCAAGATCGGCTGTGTCGTCAACGGTGATGACCGCATTGCCGACCCCAACCCCAAGTGCGGGCGTGCCGCTTGAATAAGCGGCGGTAACCATGGCGCCACCACCGGTTGCGAGCACTCGGTCACATTGTCGCATCAGCTCGTTCGTCAAGTCTAAGCTGGGTGTTTCAATACCAATGACGAGGTCCGCCGGTGCGCCCAGTTTTTCGAGCGCGGCGCGCATCAGGTCGCAAATTTTCTTATTGGTGAGTTTCGCTCTCGGATGGGGCGCCACGATAATAGAGTTTCTGCCCTTAACCGCATGAATGGCTTTAATGACGGGCGTGGCTTCTGGGTTGGTCGATGGCGACAGTGCGCCAATCACGCCCATGGGCTTCGCGATTTTGATAAGGTTTCGTTCTAAATCTTCTTCGAGGATGCCAACCGACTGATCATCGATAATGTCCATTAAGGTGGCGCGGGTCTTTCTCTGAATCTTCAGAAACTTGCCGTCGTAATTACCCAGCTGGGTTTCGTCGATAGTGAATTGGGCAATGTCTTCAGCAACACCGGGACGCGCAACCGACCAAACCATGGCCCGGATCAGGTCGTCGACCTGTTCCTGGCTGTAGTGTTCTATTGCTTGCTGAGCGGCTCTAGACCGTCGAATAAGCTCGGCAATTTCTTCAGCGGGGGTCGATGCTTGATCAGAAGTGCTGTTGGACATAAAGAGTCTCCAAGACAAAGGGATGTAAATCGCGATCTTCGATTCTACACGCCGGATGAGGCATCGCCAAGGCAACGAAGTTGACTGCTGTTTTAAAGCGGTGGTGCGCCTCGTCAGTCTTTAAAATGGTTTGTTGATGTATGCCGCCCAAACGGCGCTACAGGGTCTTAAACCGCCTAGGGCTGATTGCTTGCGCTTTGTGCGGCCCGCGTGTCGACTTTCCGAGCCCCCATCAGTTTGCTAGTCGCCCCCAACCTTCATAACAAGTTCCAATGAAGCCAAGATGCCGGGACGGTTAAGTCGCCGCAGACGATAGAAGCAGACTAACCCAAGGGTTGTGTCGGACAAAAGATCGGACAAGACGATATTGCAAGCGGGCTGTATAGGGCGAAAGCCTTATATTATTTGGTCGGGATGGCGAGAATTGAACTCACGACCCCTGCCTCCCGAAGACAGTGCTCTACCAGGCTGAGCTACACCCCGACGCGGCGAAAAGTATAATACAACTCTGCTCCGCGTGTTTAGGTTTGTCGATTAACGGAAAACTCGATCAGGTGGGTCAAGGCTTGCTTGTAGGAACTGTCCTGCAATGTTGACAGCGCGGTCAAGGCGAGGCTGCGTTGTTGAGGCCCGCATCGATTTCTTCTTGAGTAGCGTCGTCTCCTTTTCCAAGAACACGCAGTAAAGTGGCTTTTGTTTCGCTATCCGGTTGCCTTAGAGCGTGAATCACCATCAGTGTGCGCTTGCCTTGGGCAATGTCAGAGCCTGCAGGCTTTCCGAGGGTTTCCGAGTCAGACAGTGCATCGATCAAATCGTCCATCAGTTGGAATGCGATGCCAAGGTGTTTGCCAAAGTGATTTAGCGCGCTTGCTATGGGTTCGGGTGCCTCGGCGAGCACCGCGCCCGAATGGGCCGCAACTTCGAACAAAAGCGCCGTTTTTCGATAAATGACCTCGTGATAGGTGGCCTCCGTAATCTCAGGATTACGAAGATACATGAGTTGCTGGACCTCACCTTCCGCAATACCATTGGTGGCTTTCGATAGCAGGGCCATAACGTTAAGATTGCCGATCTCAACCATCATTTCAAACGCGCGAGAATGCAGGAAGTCACCCACCAGAACACTTGCTGCATTACCCCACGTGGCATTTGCGGTGGCTCGGCCGCGTCTGAGTGATGAGTTGTCGACAACGTCATCGTGAAGAAGCATCGCGGTATGCAGAAATTCGATGATGACCGCGAGCTTAATGTGGTCTGAGCCTTGGTAATTGCTGGCTCTGGCGGCTAATAGCACCAGCAGCGGTCGCAGACGCTTGCCGCCCGCTTTGATAAGATAAGCCGCGATTTCTTCAACCAAAGGAATGTCGGAGTTTAGGCTCTCTATAATGAGCGCGTCGACGGCATCGAAATCTTCACGAACGGTTTCAAAAATCGAGTAGAGCATGCTGGGCGGGCTTTTAGCAGGGAACAAGAGGGTCAAATGCTATGGGCAGTGGTTCCCGCATGTCAAGGTCTTACGCGGAAATCTCGTATTGCTATCGCAATTGAGTTCGCTTATGATTGCGCGTCCTGAAAACGAGGTCTGCGCCAAGCGTATTGATCGAGGGTATCGCCTTAAAAAAGGCGTGGAAGTCGAATGACTTTAGGGATTTTAGTATAAAGAAGGGTTTTTAGAAGGTGGGTCTTACAGGCCGTCAGCACAAGAAAAACCTTAAGAATTGAAGCGCTCGAAAACAATCGCGAACGCAGGCAAGGGTAGCTCAGATCAGAATTTAACTTATTCGGATCAGGTGCTCGGCGCCGCTTAATAAGGTTAAGAGTTCGAGAAGTTAGCAAGCCTCGAGAGGGTATCAGGCCTCGAGGCATTAAAATCCAGGCTCGGCAGTCGCCGGGGTCAATCGTTAGGGTTAAAGATATGTACGCTGTAATAGAAAGTGGTGGCAAGCAACACCGAGTCGAACCAGGTGAAGTCCTTCGGCTTGAAAAAGTCAAAGCGGAAGCTGGCGAAACAATTGATTTCGACAAAGTCATGATGGTTGGTGATGGCGCAGATATCAAAATTGGTGCGCCGTATGTTGAAGGCGGCAAAGTATCTGCTGAGGTTGTGGCCCACGGTCGGCATTCAAAAATTACCATTATTAAGATGAAGCGGCGGAAGCATTACCGTCGACAGGCAGGACATCGGCAGTGGTATACCGAAGTGAAAATTAAAGAAATTGTTGGAGGCTAACAGCAATGGCACATAAGAAAGCAGGCGGTAGTACTAGAAACGGTCGCGATTCAGAGTCGAAACGGCTTGGCGTAAAACTCTATGGTGGTCAGGTGGTTCAACCTGGGAATATCATCGTACGACAGCGCGGGACGCGCTTTCATGCGGGTCCAAATGTGGGTTGCGGTAAGGATCACACGTTATTCGCTAAGGCGGCTGGGGTCATTCAATTTGTGACCAAAGGTCCGAAGCAGCGTAAATTTGTAACGGTAGTGGCAGAGGCCTGATTGTCGGCCAAAGGTTCAAAAAACCCTGTCATTGGCAGGGTTTTTTTTTATCGGTAATTCGCGTTAGGGTGAAGCCATTATGAGATTTGTAGACGAAGCATCCATCAGGGTTGACGCTGGTAAAGGGGGCAATGGCTGTCTTAGTTTTCGCCGAGAAAAATATATCGAATTGGGCGGCCCGGATGGCGGTGATGGCGGCGATGGCGGCAGTGTGTATTTCCGAGGCGATGCGGCGCTGAACACGTTGGTTGATTTTCGATTTCAGCCACAATATAGGGCCGGTACTGGCGAGTCCGGCAAGGGTAAGGATCGAACGGGTTCAAAGGGCGATGACTTATTCGTTAGAGTGCCGCTGGGAACCAGTGTTTATGATGAAGATACGGATGAGCTAATTGCCGAGGTGACCACCGGGGATGAGGATTTACTCATCGCGCGTGGTGGCTTTCATGGTTTGGGTAATGTCCGTTATAAATCGAGTACCAATCGCGCGCCGCGTAAAACCTCAAATGGCACGCAGGGCGAAAGCTTTAACCTTCGGCTTGAGTTGCGGCTCATTGCGGATGTCGGGCTGTTAGGGCTGCCGAATGCCGGAAAGTCGACCTTGATTAGTGTCGTGTCTGAGGCCAAGCCAAAAATCGCGGATTATCCTTTTACAACCTTGGTGCCGAACCTCGGCGTTGTTCGAATTGATTACAACAAGAGCTTTGTGATTGCGGATGTGCCGGGCCTTATCGAAGGCGCCTCAGAGGGCGCGGGTCTTGGCATTCAGTTCCTCAAGCATTTGTCTCGCACCCGGGTACTGCTGCATTTGGTAGATGTCGCGCCGGCAGACGGCAGTGATCCGCTTGAAAACTTCAAAATCATTGAGCGAGAAGTGGCGCAATACAGCCCGGCGATCGCGCAAAAGCCGCGCTGGTTGGTGCTCTCTAAAAGTGACCTCGTGTCGAATGATGTGCTGATGGAATTGCAAGCTAGGTTGTTGTCGGCCAGCGACTTGGTTGAGAAGTGCTACCCAATCTCGGCGGTAACCGCAACCGGGCTGCAGCCCCTATTGCATGGGTTGGGGGATCACTTTGAGAGCCTTGATGAAGCGCGGAAGCAGGCGGAGGAAAGTCTTGATCAGGCAGCTGGGCAGGACGCGCATAACTATTCGAAAATGCTAAGAGACGCTCGACTCAGGCGTCGGCAAGGTCTGGACGACGAGGACGATCTCGAGCTCGATGACTTTGATGACGGCAGCGATGTGGTGGTGCATTACGAGCCATGAGCGAGCAGGCAGATCAAAACGAGGTATGGGTTTTAAAGGTTGGCAGTTCGCTGGTAACCGCTGAGGGCGCGGGGCTCAATCTTAATCTGTTCAAGCGCTGGGCGAGTGACATTGCCAATCTGATGCAGAGCGGTATTCGCGTGGTGCTGGTCTCGTCCGGCGCGGTTGCCGAAGGCATGGTGCGGCTCGGTTTGACCGAGCGACCAAATTCTATTGCGATGCTCCAGGCCGCGGCGGCGGTTGGTCAAATGGGTTTAGTTCAAGCTTATGAATATTTATTTGCTAGGCATAATGTCCATACTGCACAAGTACTCTTAACCCAAGATAACTTAGCAGGCACGAATCGGTATCTCAATGCACGCTCGACGCTAACCACCCTGCTTGATCTGGGTGTGGTGCCGGTCGTCAACGAAAACGACACGGTCAGCGCCACCGAGATTAAGTTTGGCGATAACGACACCCTTGCCGCGATGGTCGCTAATTTGATCGATGCAAAGCGCCTGGTTATTTTAACTGATCAATTGGGGCTGTTTGACCAGGACCCTCGCGCCAGTGCGGCGGCTCGCCTCATACCCCAGATCGATGCAAGCGATGCCGCTTTAGACCAGATGGCCGGCGCTGGTGGTAAATGGGGTCGCGGGGGTATGGTGAGTAAAGTCCAAGCTGCCCGCATTGCCGCCAGAAGCGGCTGCGAGACGATTATCTGTAGCGGTAATGAATCCGGTAATTTGGGGTTGATTCTGCAAGGGGCGGCGGTTGGCACGTGCATTAAAGCCGATAGACCCATCCTCGGCGCCCGTAAGCAGTGGCTTGCGACGCTGCCAATCTCTGGGGTGGTGACCCTCGATGCGGGCGCGGTGTCGGTCTTGCGGAATCACGGCAGAAGTCTTTTAGCCGTTGGAATTACGGCAATTGCCGGCGAGTTTACCCAAGGCAGCCTACTGTCCTGCCAGGATTCGAATGGCGTTGAGGTTTGCCGTGGGCTAACCAACTACTCCAGCCAAGAGCTTGAGCGGATTCAGGGTAAAACCACGCAAGCGATTGAAGTCGAGCTGGGATATCTGGTGGATGAAGAGGTCATCCACCGAGATGATCTGTTGATGATTTAGGCCTGTAGCGCCTTAACCTTGGTGTTCAATCTAGATTTGTGTCTTGCGGCCTTGTTTTTATGGATAATGCCTTGAGACACGGCTCGGTCAAGTGCAGGCACCGCAGCGGCATAAGCCGTACTGGCAACGACTGCATCACCACCTGAAATCGCAGAGATGGTCTTTTTAATGGCAGTTCTCATCGCCGACCGTTGACTGGCATTATGGCGACGACGTTTCTCGGATTGCTTTGCGCGTTTTTTTGATTGTGCTGAATTGGCCAAGGTTAGGGTTCCTGAAAATGGACGGAAAATGAGGCGCGTACTATGCCGAGTCCCATCCTTTTTGTCAAACCCGCATTGCGTCAAACCCGTATTGCGTAAAATAAGGAATATGGATGTTGAGGGGAAAAGCGTGCTGTCCAATCCCAAGGCCAATTGGGGGTCTGTCCGGTGACTGAGCCGAAAGCGGCTCGCTTTGGCCTGCTTCGATCCGGTGTGATTGTGTCGGCTATGACCTTCCTATCGCGTATTTTGGGTTTGGTTCGCGATGTGGTCATTGCCTTCTTTTTTGGCGCCAGCGCGGGGGCCGATGCTTTTTTCTTGGCGTTCAAGATTCCCAACTTTTTCCGAAGACTGTTTGCCGAAGGCGCGTTTTCCCAAGCGTTTGTGCCGGTGCTCTCGGAGTACAAGCAGCGTCAAAATACCAGCGACCTAAAAGACCTGATTGATCACCTAGCGGGTGCTTTGAGCCTTTTGTTGTTTATATTCGTTGTCTTGGGGGTGGTGTTTTCAGGCGGCGTCATCACGATATTTGCGTTTGGTTATGTCCTGAATGGCAATTCAATGCAACTGGCGCTTGCGGGGTCCTTGCTCAGCATTACTTTCCCTTATTTGGCTTTAATTTCGCTAACCGCCTTTGCAGGCTCGATTTTAAATACTTTTGGCCGTTTCGCGGTGCCAGCGGTTACGCCCGTATTGCTCAATATTTGCCTTATTGTGAGCGCTGTTTGGCTCAGTCCTTATTTTGATCTGCCAGTGTTTGCCCTGGCTTGGGGTGTTTTCATCGCAGGTTGGCTGCAACTGTTGTTTCAATGGCCTTCTTTGGCGCGCCTTGGACTGGTGCCGAGGCCCCGGATTAACTTCTCGCATCCTGGCGTAAAGCGGGTGGGCGTGTTGATGCTGCCAGCCCTGCTCGGGGTATCGGTTGGTCAAATCAATTTGTTGCTCGACACGATGTTGGCAACTTTCCTGCAAATGGGGAGCATCTCCTGGCTTTATTATAGCGATCGCCTGCTGGAGCTGCCTTTGGCGTTGTTCGGTATTGCGATCGCAACGGTGATCTTGCCGGCGCTATCGAGAGACTTTTCAGCCTCAGAGCCGGGTCATTTCTCGGCAAAGCTGGATTGGGGCATTCGAATGGTGCTGTTGTTTGGATTACCGGCAACGGTTGCCCTTGTTTTGCTCGCGGATCAAATGATCGCAACCATTTTTCATCATGGCCAGATGACCGATTTTGATGTGGCCATGGCCGGGCTGAGCTTGAAGGCCTACGGGGCGGGCCTCGTAGGGCACATGATGGTTAAGGTGCTCGCCCCGGGCTATTTTGCGCGGCAAGATATGAAAACGCCGGTGCGAATCGGGCTGATCGCACTGTCAGCCAACATGGTGTTCAACTTGGCGTTGATTCTGCACTTAGGCCACGTGGGGTTAGCCCTGGCAACCTCGATGTCGGCTTTTTTAAACGCCTTTTTGCTCTGGCGGGGGTTAATCCGCCGCGGTATCTATCAAGCGGCCGAGCACTGGGGGCGTTTTCTCGTTAGAATTGGATTGGCGCTGAGTCTTATGGGGCTAGCCCTTTTCTGGTTGGCGCCGCCGCTGACAGACTGGCTTGCGTTTTCGGTCATCACCCAAGTACTTTGGATGGCAGGACTCTGCCTAGGCGGGATGGCGGTTTATTTCCTAGTGTTGCGCACATTAGGGCTGAGAATAACTGAATTTAGAGATGGTCTTTAATGCGAGTCATCAGAGGACGACATAACATCCGCGAGCAGGATCAAGGCTGTGTGATCACGATCGGTAATTTTGATGGGGTACACCGAGGTCATCAAGCCATTTTGAAAAAAGTGAAGCAGGTGGCCGAGGACTTGGGCTGCCCCTCGCTGCTGATTTGTTTCGAGCCGCAGCCCAAAGAATTCTTTGAAGCCTTCCAAGCGCCAGCACGATTAACCCGATTTCGGGAAAAGGTCGGTCAATTGATGCTTGCGGGGTTAGATCGATTGCTGTGCCTACAATTTAATGCTGAAACCCGGGACATGTCGGTGCAGGGCTTTATTGACCTGTTGGTTAAAGACCTAAAGGTTAAAGCGCTCTTTGTTGGCGATGATTTCAAGTTTGGTGCAGATCGAAAGGGTGATTACCCCGCGCTCGCGGCCGCGGGTGAGGCGTTTGGTTTTACCGTTGGCAATTTCTCAACGCTTACCCATGACAGCGAGCGGATCTCGAGTACGCGTATTCGGGGGTGTTTGGCGGCGGGGGAAATTCATCAAGCTGAAGCCTTGCTCGGTCGGCCCTATGCCATTTCGGGGCGTGTGGTCTACGGCCGGCAGGTCGGCCGAACCTTGGGCGTGCCAACCGCGAATATTCAACTGCACCGCTACAAGGCGCCGCTCTCGGGGGTGTACTTGGTAAAGGTGCTTGGGTTGGGTCAGCCTTATCCGGGGGTTGCCAACGTGGGCGTGCGGCCAACCGTTGAAAGTGGCGCGGTTAAGCCGATCCTAGAAGTACATTTGCTCGATTTTGAAGGCGATCTGTACGGTCGACAAGTTGATGTGGTGTTTATCGAAAAGCTTCGGGAAGAGCAAAAGTTTTCTGGGTTGCCGGCTTTGAAAGCGGCAATTCATCAAGATATTGAGCATGCGCGACAACGTTTTGAGCAGGCGCAATGAAGGCGCGTCCATGAAAGGGTATCTGGCCAGTTTTATCATCGTTGTCATCGATCAGGTCTCAAAGATTAAAATCGATCAGTGGCTGGGCCTTTGTGTTCCCGCGCAATGTGAGCGCTTCGAGGTGCTGCCTGTTTTTCAATTGGCCGTGCTGTACAACGAGGGCGCCGCGTTTAGTTTTTTAGCCGATGCGGGCGGTTGGCAGCGTTGGTTGTTAACGGGGATCTCAGCCGTTGTGAGTGTCGCCTTGGTGGTTTGGTTGCGCCGGGTAGAGCCTCATCAAGTGTACCTGCGAGTGGGCCTTATTTTGATTTTGGGCGGGGCCGTAGGCAATTTAATCGATCGGGCGCTTCAGGGTTATGTGGTCGATTTTCTGATTGTTCATTATGAACAATATTATTTCCCTGCGTTTAATGTTGCGGATGCTGCGATTTCGATCGGCGCGGTGTTTCTGCTGCTCGATCTGTTCATAACAAAAGAGGAACCTGCGTGAGCGCTACAACCCCCATAGGACCCGGAACCCGAGTTGTTTTGTTCTTCACCTTGGGGCTGGACAATGGCGATATGATTGATTCAACGGGCGATCGTGCGGCTGAGTTTGTGTTCGGTGATGGCAAGTTATTGCCGGGGTTTGAGGCGGTTTTGGTGGGTCTCACCAAGGGTCATAAAGAAACCTTTTATCTGGAGCCGGAGCAAGGGTTTGGCCTGGTTAATCCAGACAATATCCATGTGCTGAAGCGGTCTGATTTCGCGCGAGAGTTATTATTGGAGCCTGGGCTCGTTGTCTCTTTTATGGACCAGCAGCAGCAAGGCGAGTTGCCAGGCGTTGTCCGAAAAATTTTCGAGGAGGCTGTGGAGGTTGATTTTAACCATCCGCTTGCGGGTAAGGTGATTACCTTTGAAGTGGATATCGTGAGTGTGAGCCAGGTTACACAGGAGATCGCGCGCGGATGAAGGATGTGAAGGATGTGAAGGATGTCGCCAGAGTGTTTGAGGTGCGTGTCGCGAGCCCTCGCGGGTTTTGTGCGGGGGTTGATCGGGCGATTGAAATCGTCAATCGCGCTTTGACGCAGTTTGGGACGCCAGTCTATGTGCGGCACGAGGTGGTTCACAATAAGCATGTGGTTCAGGCTTTAAGGGAACGTGGCGCCATTTTCGTGGAAGAGGTGCGTGAAATTCCGGAAGGCGCCCTGTGTATTTTTAGCGCCCACGGCGTGTCGCAGCAGGTTCGGCGAGATGCGGAGGCTCGTGGCTTGAGGGTCTTTGATGCAACCTGCCCTTTAGTAACAAAAGTACACAGCGAAGTTCAACGCCATGCTAGGGCTTCGATACGGTACTGATCGGTCATGCGGGCCACCCAGAGGTGGAGGGCACCCTGGGTCAGATCGCCTCGGACGCCCAAGGCCAGAAATACTTGATCGAAACCGTTGAAGACGTTGCAACACTTGAAGTATCCAACCCCGAAAAGCTTAGCTTTGTGACCCAAACGACCTTGTCGGTCGATGACACCCAGCAGATTATTGCGTCGCTGCAACAACGTTTTCCCAATATTCAAGGGCCCAAAAAGAACGATATTTGTTATGCCACTCAGAATCGGCAGGACGCGGTGAAAGCCTTAGCAAAAGCCTGTGATTTGGTGCTGGTCGTCGGCTCGCAAAACAGTTCGAACTCTAATCGTTTGCGCGAGTTGGCAGAACGACTCGGCAGTCAGGCGCATTTGATCGATCACCACTCGCAGATCGATGTCGATTGGCTGGATGGCATGCGAGCAGTTGGCGTGACCAGCGGCGCCTCAGCGCCAGAACAATTGGTGCAGGAAGTACTTGGGTATCTGACGCAGCTGGGCGGTCAGTTTGTGGAAACCGCGCCGACCACCGTTGAAGAAGTAGAGTTTTCGTTACCGAAAGCGTTACGATGAGGCCCCAACCGGTAAAAAGGTCAGCTGCTATGAAGTGCGAAAGATCAGAACAGGGCTTTACCTTAATTGAGCTCATGATCACGGTTGCCATTATTGGCATCATTTCGGCCATCGCCATTCCAAGTTATCAAGGGTATATCGCAGACAGTTATCTCAATCAGGCGGTGGTGGACGTGAAGGTCTGTGCGATGGATTTAGAGCGGTTTTACGGTAACGGCTTCACCTATTCGGGTGGTAGCTGCGCGATTACAGTTTCTCCAACGAGTGGCACCGCACAATATAATTTATCGGTTGTGAGCCTCAGTGCAACGACTTATACCATTGAGGCAGAATTGGTCTCTGGAACCTGTTCCGACAACTGTGTTCGCCTGAATCAGGCGGGTACTCAGACAATTTATTAGGCCTAATGTCATGATCCGAGATCTTTCAAAGCGCGATCGCAAGGGTCAGGCGCTTTATGTTGGTGCTCGGCCTAGAAACGGCCGTTGGACTCAGCAGCAGGGCTTTACCTTGATCGAACTCATGATCACCCTCGCGATTTCCGCTATTTTGCTATCAGTCGCGGCGCCGGCGTATCAGTCTTTTATTGGCAGCACCGCGTTGACCACCGCGACCAATGACTTGGTTGCCGCCCTGAATATGGCGCGAAGTGAGGCCTTGAAACGCGATGGCCAAGTCTCTTTGCGAGCCGCGAACATCGTGAGTGACGACTTTGCGGATGGATATTGCTTAGTGCCGGGTAAGCCCGACGATTGTGATGATGCACTCCGGAATTTTCCCGCGGTGGGCTCCGAGATTTCAATGGTGGTTTCAGGCGGATATGACAAAGTTACATTTGATGGGATGGGCGGGTTAACGGACACATCCAATAGCACCCGAGCATTCGAGCTCTGTCGCGCCAACGAAGATCATCGCCGCGTGACCATCGCGCTGGTTGGACGAGCCAAGGTCTCAGCGGATACGAGCTGCCCGTCATGATCAGGCTGATGCGACGTCAGCTGGGGGTCACGTTGATCGAGTTGCTGATCACGATGGTGATTGTGTCGATCGGCGTTTTAGGGCTTGCCGGTGTTCAAATTTTGAGTCTAAAGCAGGCGCGTGAAGCGGGGCAAAAAATGGTCGCCCTGCAGGCAGCGAATGATTTACTGGACCGAATTCGAGTCAACCCGAATGCAGATTATAGCTGGCCTGCTGGCTCAGCGGCGGCTAATTGCGCAAGCACTGCCTGCACGCCGGCGCAAATGGCGGTTTTTGATCTCACACTCTGGGATTGCCGGTTAAGCCAGCCCAGCGATGCGTGCAAAACAGCTTTTGGACTAAATGATACGGACTTTGACCGGTTGCCGAGCGGGGAGGGCTTGGTGAGCGCGGCTTCCGGGACCTACACTGTCACCGTTCGATGGGATCTGACGGATTCGACAAAGCAAGACATTACCGTTGCGGCGAGAGTCAATTGATGAAGTGCCCGCCATTACAGCAAGGCCTATCACTGATTGAGGTGATGATTTCCATGGCCATTGGCTCGGTTGTGATTTTGGGTGTGCTGAGCCTGTTTACCGCGAATACCGAAACCTACAACGCGCTGCAAGCACAAACCCGGCTGCAGGAAGGCGCAAACTTTGGCTTGAACGTGATTGCCCGTGATTTGCAGCGGGCAGGCTATCGCGGCTGTTACTCGCGGGGTGATGTTTATGTGACTGCTGCGACAGTGCCAGCAGCCTTTGATATTAGATTTGGTCTTTCGGTTCACAATGGGGGTGGGAATGATGATGGAAATGCCGCCTGGACGACATCCTCAACCGGCACTTCCCCGGCTGTGTCTGCAGTAGGTGGTACCGACATCATCACCCTACGATTTGCTGAAAACGATGAGGCGTATTTGTCAACGGCACTGGTCACGGGCCAAGAAAATATCCAACTGGCCGTTGTGAGTGGTGCAAGCACGAATATTGAAGTCAATGATCTTGCGCTGATCAGTGATTGCGAAAAGGCAACCTTGTTCAAGGTGACCTCGGTGGCAGTCAATGGTGTCGTGATGACCTTGGGCCATGCTGTTTCGGCAGCAAACGGTAATATTGTGGACGGGCTTGCAGAGACGGGAACCTTTGGTGCCGACGCGGCAGTCGCCAGCATCGTTTCTAAAACCTACTTTATAAAACAAGGCGCGAGCGGCATAGCCGGCAAGGGCGGATATTCGTTATTTCAATTTGATGGCGCCGCGAGTGCCGAACTGGTCGAGGGCGTCGAGGATCTTCAAATCTTGCTTGGCATTGACACCGATTCCGATGGCGTTCCCAACCAGTATCTTGCTCCCAGCGCGTCGGTTAATACGGGCCAAATCGTAGCCATTTTGCTTGAGATTACAGCCAATAGTATTAATGATGCGGGTTCCACTGAGGCGGATGGCCTGCTGCGCCGCACTTTTCGGCAGACGATCAAGATTAGGAATGCAGGATGAACGCTCAATATTCGAGCCAGAGCGGTATGGTGTTGGTCACCAGTCTCGTTATTTTGATGATCTTGACGATGCTAGGGCTTTCTTCTGTTCAGGGCACGAGCATCCAGGAGCTGATCTCAAGAAATCAACGTGATAGCAACCTCGCTTTTAATGCCGTAGAGACCGCACTCGTTGAAGCCGAGGCAACCCTCAGTGGGCTGAGTAGCGCGAGCTGGCAAGCGATTGTTGGCGGCGATTACGCGAGTTCTACGTCGCCGAAGATCTACAATGCGAAGGCTTTAGGATCTTTTTTTGCGAACGCCGTAGACCCTGATTTTGCGAGCAGCGCCTACGCCAATAGTTTGCAAGCGAGCTTGTCCAATGTTGCCGTGCAGCCGGTTTATATGATTGAACACATCGGCACAGCCACCAGCGATGAGGACCGGCTGAATATTGACAATATCGGTCAAAACCCGAACACCTGCTGCACTCAGATGTTTCGAATTACCGCTCAGGGTAGCGGGGGCACGAGTTCAGCTGTTGTAATGCTCCAAAGTTCCTATGGGAAGCGCTTCTGATGATCGATTTCAAAAAGGTACTGATGTTCGCGGCAGTCCTTGCGATCGCATACACGAGATTCGGAAGTCGCGCTGAGACGGTGTGTTCGAATCCTCAGCAAAATGTTCAGCAAACTTATTGCGCGGTGTACGTTTGCACAAAATTCAACAGAGGGCAGGGGACTTGTTCAAGGCGAAGTACTTCTGTGTGTGAAACTAACGGGATTCGACTGGTAGCTTGTGTCCTCTCTGAAACAGACACCTCTGCAGCGCTTTATTGTCCTCAAGTCTGTAATGATCGGCCAGAGATCACCAACCCGATGATCGCAATAGCGGAGGATACGATTATTACGAGGGATGCCAGCGTTTCATTGCTCGATGCTGTGACGGATGCTAACGCCGGAGATACTTTTGAACTCACGAATGTAGGGGCTACTGATACCGTCGAAGACGGCAATATCGAATTCTTTAGCGATGGCCGCTATGTTTATACTCCGCCGCTAAACTTTTCAGGCACCGACACGGTTGGGTTTACCATCACGGATATTCCAGGCGGACCATCCACGGCACTGACTGCGGTCGGTGTGCTCACGATTACGGTGAGTGCGGTAAATGATGCGCCTGTCGGTGTGAACGATACCGCGTCGACAAATCAAGATACACGATTGATCTCGGTCGCGTCCTTGGTCGCGAATGATACGGATGTTGACAGCGCTGGCTTAAC
Organism: uncultured Pseudomonadales bacterium; assembly: GCA_905182155.1. Taxonomy (GTDB): domain Bacteria; phylum Pseudomonadota; class Gammaproteobacteria; order Pseudomonadales; family Azotimanducaceae; genus UBA9926. Next base: position 4,415 of record CAJJAX010000013.1, on the reverse strand, counting down.
CGCGGTCGTTGAAACGAACAAAACGACGAGCCAAAGCGGGTAAATTGACATCCGGAGTGATGGCGCCTTCACCTATGACCCGCCGGCCGGTTTTACTGGTACGGACACCGTCGCTTATACCGTTCAGGATGCCGACGGAGCATCCGGCGGTGCTTTGCTGAGCATCCAGGTTCTGGCTGTGACAGCCGGTAATAATGCGCCGGTTGCCGTTGCAGACACCTTTACGCTTGCCGAAGATGCCGGTGTCACGCCGTCAAGTGCGTCCTTACTAAGCAATGATGCGGATGCAGATGCAGGTGATGTTCTGGCGGCGGTTGTTGAGTCAGCAAAAGCAACCAGCCAGAGTGGCCTGATTAATATTGCCGCCGATGGGGACTTTACCTACGATCCACCGGCGAATTTCAATGGCACCGATACGGTCAGCTACACCGTCACCGATGGTACTGATTCCGCAGTGGGCGTCTTGACGATTACCGTGACAGCTGTGAATGATCCGCCTGTTGCCAATAACGATTCTGCAGCAACTGGTCGCAATACGGCGTTCAATGCAGCGCTACCCTTGCTGGGTAATGACACTGATGTTGATGGTGATACATTGTCGCTGGTTTCGAGTGATGATCCGGTGACTTATCCGTTCAATTTGCCAACCGCAAACGGCGGCACCGTGACGGTCATTGCAAGCAATGGTATTTATCGGTATGCGCCGCCGAATGATTTTACGGGTGTGGATTCGGCGACCTATACCGTGTCCGATGGTACGGCAACTGATCTGGGCACGCTGTCTGTGACTGTAGGTGCGGTGAGCGCCGACTACTTAGAAGTTCAAACGTTGTTCGATCTGTCAGACGAGCCCTTAGCGGTTATCACCCCATCGGCGCCGAATGTCCTGGTCTTAATTGATTCATCAAAGAGTATGAATGCCGATGTGATGACAGCCGATGCCGACGGGTATTATGACAGTGGGTCTTACAGCGGTATTTTTACGAGCGTGCCGGGTGAGGGCGCTCAGGCGCCGAAAGAGTCGGTGACATCGGGCTCTGGATACTGGCGACTTAGAACAAAAGACGTCAATCAGCTGTACTACAACCCGGAGGTTTTGTATCAGCCCTGGGCTGGATGCGACCCGGTGGTCTTGGGCGTGTCCTATTGCGCCGCGCCTGAGGTTCCCGCTGCAGATTTGCGGTATTACTATGTCTGGCAGGATGTCGTAGATCCGAGTGTCTGTGCCAGCAATGTCGCCGGTACTGTCGATGGCACCTCGCCGTTCACGGCTGCGGATGGCGCTTGTACTGAAGGGCACTTGGTCTCGATTAAGGCCGATGGTGGCAGTGCTACCGCACCGGGTCTTCTCAGCTCGCTGCGGTCTTTCACAAAGGTCATGGCCGCCGATTTCCGAGATGGTAACGCGCTTTATCCGAAGTTTCCGGATCGAACGGATTGTTCAGCCGCGGACGCGTGCTCTTTAGCTGAGGAAACGGCTAACTTTGATCGTTGGTACCGTTGGTACCGTTGGTCGCGGGATAGAGGCCGGGCCTTTAAGGTGGCCTTGGGCGAAGTTTTGTTAGATGCTGAACCGAGTTTGCGAGTTGGGTTTGCCAATACCAACAGTTCAAGTGGTAACTATCAAATAGAGGCGCTTAACGCGGTATCAGGAAGCGTTGAGCACCGCGCTGATTTGATGACGGGCATTTATGGTTTCTCGTTTAACGGAAACTCGCAGTTTTATAAAGGCAGCGATGAGGCCTATGGCTATTTGGCCTGTAACGGGTTCAGTCGGTTCAATGGACAAGCCAATGTCTGTCCGCTCTTAGGGCCGCCGCAAGGAACGTGTCAGCAGAACTATATGTTGATCGTGACCGACGGGGTGCCTGAAGGGGCCAATAATCGGAGTTCTTTAGTAAGAAACTTAGGTCGGTCTGGTGAGGCGGATAACGACGGTCCCGACGTTCTTGATGGCGCGATGTTTGCTGGTTGTAGTGCGTCTGGCTGCTCTCATACGCTTGCCGATATTGCGATGTATTGGTACGAAACTGATTTAAATGTTATGCCCAATGACGTGACGGCGACCCAGCGAGACATTGATTTCGCGCCGGAAAATCGTTTCTCGGACGGGAAAATGCATCAACACATCAAAACCTATGCCATTGCCTTTGGGGTAGAGAATACTGGCCTTGCGAATGTGCCGAGGGCCTATCAAGCAAGGGAATATATTTGGGGAAATGATCCCGCCGATGATTTTTTTCCGCTTAAGGATCTCCAGCATGCAACGGTTAATGGCCGCGGGGGTTTTCTGGGCGCGCAGGATCCGCAGGTTTTGGCCTCGGCCCTGACATCCGCGTTTGATGAATTCAGCACAGGGATTGGCGCCGGTAGTGCCGTGAGCTTCAATTCGCAGGAGATCTCGAATGGCGTGGTCTTATTCCGTTCCTTTTATAATTTGGTCGATAGCACGGGCGATATCGTGGCCTCGACCCTCAACGCAGATTTAACGGTGGGCAGCGAGCTTTGGAGTACGGCGGCGCAGTTGGATGCTCAGTTAGCCTCCAGTGCGGGTCGACAAATCTTGACCTTTGACCCGACCGCAGGAGATTACGAGGGCATTCCTTTTCAGTTCGCGAGCCTCACCCCTGCGCAAAAAATGTCTCTGGGATGGGTTGACTCGAGTACGGACACAATCGTAAGCGATACAGTGGATTACCTAAGGGGCGTCGCGGTCTATGAGCAGCCGGCAGGCGTTTTCAGAGCCAGGCCTCCGGCGGCCGGGCGTCTTGGTGATATTGTCAATTCTTCTCCGGTTTATGTCGGTCCGCCGAATCAACTCTTTCGAGGTGGCGCCACTTACCCGTCGGGTGCTAAGAGTTATTCAAGCTTTCAGGCGGCTCAATTCGCGCGAGAAGAACGACTCTATGTCGCAGCCAATGATGGCATGCTGCATAGCATTGACCCTGACCCTGACCCTGGAGCGGGCGGGGGCGACGAGGTGTTTGCCTTTATACCCAATGCAACGCTGGTCAATGACTCGAACGTGAATCTCTCAGAGTTGGTTAGCCCCAGCTATAGTCATCAATATGTCCTGGACGCGTCCCCTATTGCGGATGATGTGTTTGTCCATCCGAGGGGGGTATCCATTGCGTCAGATGGGAGCGCTAAGCAGTGGCGTACGATGTTGATTGGGGCTTATGGCGCTGGCGGCAAAGGACTGTTTAGCTTGGACATTACGGATCCAGATATCACCGAGAGTAATGCGGCGAATAAAGTATTTTGGGAATTTACAGATCAGGATGACACTTACCCCCATTATAATGGATCTCCTATACTAACGCTGGGTTCCCAACGCTCGGACGCATCAGGCAATCCCATTAAGGATATGGGTCTGACGATTAATGAGCCGGTTCTAGCGATGAGCAACGTGCTGACCTCGGCGTCGGATGCAAGCCTAGAGTGGGTCGCTTTGCTCAGTAACGGCGTGAATAGCACCGCGGGGATTGCTAAATTGTTTGCAATTTTTGTGGATCGGGGGGCTGATGGCGTGTGGTGTCACCCTGACTCTGGATATCTTGACCCGATGTATCGAGGTTGCACGGTTAATGATTATGATTTTATTAAAATAGACACAGGCGAGGGGGCTTATTCAGTCGGTGGTTTCGTTTTACCTAATGGATTGGGCGCGGCACGGGCCATTGATGCGGACCAGGATGGGACGGTTGATTACGTCTATGCGGGTGATATGAAGGGTAATCTCTATCGATTTGATTTGTGCCGGGCTGATCTGCCGTCATTTAGTGACTGGGTCAGCAGCGGACTGGGCATCCCGCCTGCAACTTATTCGGGCAGTCTAGGGGGTTGCAAAAAAGGGGTCGAGATCTACAAGCAATGGGTTAGCACAAAAATATTTACAGCGTCGTTTACAGCCTCTGATGGTACAACCAGTGTGCAACCAATTCTTAATCAGCCTTTGGTTGTTCAGGCAGAAAATCAGCAAGGCTATGTTGTTATAATTGGCACGGGCCGGTACTTCGTTAATGGTGATCGCGCCGATACGGATATCCAAAGCATGTATGGTATTTGGGATCGATTGGGTAATGATTTGGTGCCGAAGTCAAAGCTGGTCCAGCAAGCGTTCACCAATCAATGCGAGACCGTAACGGGCGATGACAGTGTTGCGACAACAACCTGTGGCAGAACGCTTTCAGATGAGTCAGTGAATCTCTTGGTGTCGGATGATGAATCAGTGACCTCCTCTGTTTTGGGCTGGTATAACGATCTAAATGTTGCGGCAGGCGGTGATATAGCCGCATCGCCCGGCGAGCGCGCAATACGGAATTTCCAAATTAGAGGTGGCATCGGGTTCGTAAACTCCGTGCTTCCCACCACCAGTAGTGCTTGTTCGGCCTCATCTGGGGGCTTTGGATTGG
>CAJJAX010000012.1 GCA_905182155.1 uncultured Pseudomonadales bacterium | reverse complement strand
CAGCCTGAGCTGGAATCAATGAGTACAAAGGCGACCCGCAACGGCCACAAAAATAGCGCTCAACCTGTCCGCCACTGCTGGTATCACCATCTAAATAGAGATTGGGTTCAGTGCCAGAAAACTCGATATTGGCCTTTGGGATGCCCCATAACGTCGAAAATGCCGAGCCTGCTTGCCGTTGGCAGTTTTTACAATGACAAACCCCAGCCATCAACGGCTCGCCCAAAATTTGATAGGTGATATCACCACAAAGACACTGACCTGAATATGACGCCATACTGCGCTCCTGATTGTGGGTTAAAAGACAATCGCTGTCTTAACCTTGATGTTATCGAGCCAGTAGCAACCTCGCCAAACCTGGATGCTGACTGGGTCAAAAGACCCGTCTTAAACTGAGGCCCGATGATCACACTCTAAGCTTTATTCCTGATCAATCCAAATTGGGCGGATCGCGCTTAAACCAACCGGGTGTCCTGACCATGCAATGGGGCGTGGTCAATCAACCCGCCGACAAGCTTGCTAAGAAAACCTGCATCGGCGCACCGCGCAATCAAGAGGCAATCAAGTTTGTTCAAAGAAACAAGTCACCGCGCTTGCCAAATCAAAGCGCAAACAACCTGCAACAAGCAACGAGCCGGCTCGTTTGACGCAATGACCGCCCAGACCAAAGTCATTCACGGTTTTAGACGGTCCCGGATTCAATCGGCTCGCCTAACCTGCAGCTTGACACCGCACCAAAGCACTTGGTTTTGCGCTTTCAATCCCCTCTGAATTTTTGGTAACCTGCCGACAGACACAGCACTTGATGCAATAAGGACAATGAATGACCGATCAACGAAAACCACTGACGCCAGAAGAGTCTTGGGTCATTCTCCAAAAGGGCACTGAAAGACCCTTTACGGGAGAATACGACGATCATTTTGATGGCGGCGTTTATGTTTGCCGCCAATGTGATCAACCGCTCTATCGCTCTGAAGACAAGTTTCAGGCCCACTGCGGCTGGCCCGCGTTCGACGATGAAATACCCGGTGCGGTTCGACGCGAAGTCGATGCCGATGGCCAACGGGTTGAGATTCTGTGCAGCCAGTGTGATGGCCATCTGGGTCATGTGTTCGAAGGCGAGCGCATCACCGAAAAAAACACCCGGCACTGTGTTAATTCAATCTCCATGCGGTTTCAGCCCGTTTAAAGCCAGCGGCTTCAAAACGGCATTCATCGACCGCCGTCTGAACGGACGCTGGCTCTCAGGCCGTCTCGTCTACGCTTGCCTTGATGCAATCACCGCTTTGAGGCAAACCAGCGCGAGACCAGACCGCAGGCTGAGTATTCAGTGCAACCGCAACCAAACCCGCGACACCAGCAATCAAGATCATACGCGGATCAGGTCCAGACGCAGCGACACCAACCACAAGGGCAGACACCGAAACAATCCCATCGTTTGCACCAAGAACCGTGACATAAACCGCAAGCGATGCCGTGGCAGAAACATCACCACCAGCGCCGTCAATGGCCATCAAACTCGCGATCCAGCCGCCAACGTAGGCTGCAAAGGCACTGGATAAAAACCAAACCCCCATCATCATTGCAGCAACCCGTTGCACCGATAACTTGGTGACCATCGACAATCCAACCGGCGACAGACACAACTCCCCCAGAGTATGCAGCAGGTACATCAGCACCAACCACACCACAGCAACTTGGCCATCTGGCCCGGCATAGGCCGCGCCAATGACCAAGACGTAAAATCCGAGACCGACCAATAAAATCGCCATCCCAAACTTCATTGGGGTCGAAGGTTCTCGTTGAACCCGCGCCATCATGACCCAGAGCAGTGCAAAAACTGGCGCAAATAGAATAATGAACAATGCGTTTAAGCTGCCGAACATACCCGCCGTTAAAAATTCACCGCGATCCACGTTGCGATCGGTAAACAACGTCAGCGACGATCCCGCCTGCTCGAACAACGCCCAAAAAACCACTGACAGAAACATCAGCAGCAACATGGAGAGCATCCGATCTCTTTCTTGGGGCGTGCAAGCCGTGATCGAAAACCAAATAACATAGGCTGTGATCACCGCGGTAAACAGGGTTAACACGACCCCCATCTCCTGGGTGTTTTGAATCGCGAACCAGATGACCGCAACAAACAAGACTGCCAAGGCATAGATTCGATGTTCGAGCGAGACGCCAAAGGCTCGAGCGGCCAAAGCCTCGGGCGCCGGCGGCAAACCCAGTCCATTGAGATACTTAGAGCCGAGTAAAAACGTCAACAACCCGATCAACATCCCAATCCCTGCAAGACCAAAACCATAATGCCATCCGTAAGTTTCTCCTAAATAACCACATAATATAGATCCTAGAAATGCTCCAACATTAATCCCCATATAGAAGATGGTAAAACCACCATCCCGCCGAGGGTCACCTTCGCCATAAAGTCCACCAACAATGGTTGAAATATTGGCTTTCAGAAAGCCAACCCCGACGACAATAAAAGATAGCGCAAGGTAGAAGGCTTGCTCGTGCTGCACAGAACGTGAAACCGTCTCGCCCATCATGACCGCCGGCGGGCCTTCATAGGCCATCCCGAGATGACCCACAACCAGCAGCACCGCACCAAAGATAATCGCCTTGCGGAGGCCAAGATAACGATCGGCGATCATCCCGCCCAGTACCGGGACGGCGTACACCATCGCGGCATAGCTGCCGTAAATCATTGCCGCCTCACCATCGGCATACAACCAATGCTTGGTGAGATATAAAATCAACAGGGCGCGCATGCCGTAATAACTGAAGCGCTCCCACATTTCGGTCAGCGAAGCAAAACGAACAAAGCCAGGCGGATGGCCGAGCCAGGTCGATTGCGTCGGTGTTTGCATCATGGCTTTATCCCATTTTTTTGGATCAATATTATTCTTTTTAAAACAAGCGCGCCCATCACGACTTAACTTGAGCCGCCGTCAGCAAGGCATTGTTGGTCGATATCGGAAACACGGTTTCGGGATCAATCGGCCTAAAACTTCGGATGCGCTCGATGATGACGTCGCTCGCGCCCACCGGGAAGCTCGCCAATCGGGCGGCCCAAGCTCTGGCGGCCGTTAACACCTGGTCATCCGGCACGACCGCCTGAACCAGCCCATTTTTTTCAAGCTCCGCTGCGCCCACACGGTCACCCAATAACGCAAGCCGGGCGAGTGTTTGCTCTGATGCTTTTAGTCGCAACCAGGCGGCATTCATTGGAATATCTGAGCCTTGTTGAATCTCGCCAACCTGAAGAAAGGCCGAGGTTCCCGAAACGACCAAATCACACGCAAAAACAAGCGCGGCACCCGCATTGATCGCATATTTTTCCAAGGCGCAAATGAGTGGTTTTGGACACCGATAGAGCGCCAGGTGCAAGGCTCTGATAGGTTCGGGATGCCAGACACCATCTTCACTACCCGGGTCTTCATTGCTTTGCAGGGCTTTTAAATCGATCCCAGAGCAGAAGCAATGGTCGGCACCCCGCAAGACGATCGCCGCCACTTCAGCTGACTTTGACAAGCCCTCGATGGCCGTTGTCATTTGCGCCGCCAGCGCAGGGGTTAGTGCATTCCGGCGCGCTGGCCGGTCCAAGATTATTTCTGCCCAGCCTTGATGCTGCTCAATTTGAATAAGATTCATCATGGCTATTTTTCCTTTCGTTCAACCGTTAAAGGATGCATTAATCCCCGAGCCTTTACCACCCAACGGATGGCTTTGAACAAGGTCCTTGAACGGCAGGCCATCAATCTCCAGAGCCAAGGAGTAACCCACATTCGAATTGTAGCGGGTTTCATGCAGAACCTGGCCGTGGGCGTAATGCGTTCCGGTCTTTCACCGCTGGTTAAGATCTGAGATGATCCATGCCGTACAATGTTTTTCCGATTGGCAGCGTAAACGTCTGAAATTCGGTTTTTTTGTTCAATCGAGGATACACAGCATGAAGACCATTCCCCAGCGATTAGAGGCGCTCAGGACCAATATGGCCGCGTCCAACATCGATGCCTTCATCGTTCCAACAACCGATGAATACCTCGGAGAATATGTCCCAGAGCAGAATAAACGCCTGGCCTATCTTTCGGGATTCACCGGTTCAGCTGGCACGCTCGTCGTGACGCAAGACCGGGCGGCGCTTTTTGTCGATGGGCGCTATACCCTGCAAGCGTTTAACCAATGCCCGGAACCCCTCTTTGAACATCATCATCTCATCAGTGACCCGGTGCTGGCTTGGCTTAAAGCAACGCTACAATCGGGTCAGTCGGTCGCGCTAGATGGCCGAGTTGTGACCTACCGGTTTTTCAAAAATACGGAGATCGAACTGCGCGAACTGAATATTAATTTGCAGGCGCTGACTCAAAACCCAATCGATGAGTTTTGGACGGATCGTCCAGCGGCTTTGGATGCACCCGCAACCCTATTGAGCGAGCAGTATTCAGGCGAGTCCAGCACCTCAAAACGATCTCGGGTTGCCGAAACCATCAAAGCTCGCGGCGCCGATGCCGCCATCATCAGTCAACTGGATTCAATTGCTTGGCTGCTCAACATTCGCGGCAATGATGTACCGCACTTACCGGTACTCCTCAGCCAATCCATTTTACTGAGCGACGGGGATCAGCATCTGTTTATCGACCCTGCAAAGATTCCAAAAGACTTTGCCGACCACGTTGGCGACGGGGTCTTTGTTCATGCCGCAGCCGAATTTTCCGAATTCCTGAAAGGCTATGGCGCGCAACAGCCAAAAATATTGTTGGACCCAGAGGGCACCAATGCCCTATCGGCCCTGAGTTGCTTGTCTTCTGGCTGCCTTTTAATTGAACAAAAAGACCCGGTTGAATTGCCGAAGGCCCAAAAGAACGCCGTTGAAGTCAGCGGTATTCGTGCAGCCCATATCCGTGATGGCGCCGCCCTAAGCGAGTATCTCTGCTGGATAGAGGGTGAAGTTGACAATGGACGTTACCATGACGAAGGCGTTTTATCGGATCAACTTGAGCAATTTCGGCGCGCATTACCGGAGCTCAAAGACCTCTCGTTTTCAACGATTTCCGCCGCGGGCAGCAATGCCGCGATGGCCCATTACTCTCACACCAACGGCGTGCCAGCGGCACTCACGCCCAACTCACTGTATCTCGTCGACTCGGGCGGTCAGTATTTTGACGGAACAACCGATGTTACCCGGACCATCGCCATCGGTGAGCCCAGAGCAGATCACAAAAACCTGTTTACACGGGTCCTCAAAGGTCATATTGCGCTGGCAACGGCCTGCTTCCCGGAAGGGGTTCAAGGCCACCAATTAGATGTTCTCGCGCGGCAATATCTCTGGGAAATTGGCAAAGACTTCGACCATGGCACAGGGCATGGCGTGGGCTGTTACCTGAGCGTCCATGAAGGACCACAACGCATTGGCAAATCGCCACTCCCCACGGCGCCGTTGCTGCCGGGCATGGTGGTATCAAACGAGCCCGGATACTACGAACCAAACGATTATGGTATTCGCTGTGAAAATCTCATGGTGGTCGTGCGGTTGGCGTCTGGGATGCTGGGCTTTGAAACACTCACCTTTGCGCCCTTTGATCATCGCCTCATTGATCTCGACATTTTTACGGCCCCGGAACGAACCTGGCTGAACAATTACCATGAAGCGGTTTACAACAAACTTTGTGACCGAGTCGACCCAGCGACCAAACCCTGGCTGTTGCAAGCCACCGCTGCGCTTTAAAGTGACTTTTCTTGAAGCACGTTACTTGAAAGGCTTTCACCTAAAACGGACTGTTACACTCAAATCGTTGTTACTTGCTGGGCCGATGCGGTGACTTTCTCTTGAATCGCGGATTCCTTAAACGGCGATTACGGGATCAACAACTCATTGAATAATCCATACCTGAACAATCATTACTGGCACACTCATTACTGGATCAGTGATGCGTTGATCAAAAAAAGACACAACAAGATGCCATCAAACGATAATATCGGACCGCTTTCAAAGGAGTTAAACGGATGAATCAAACCCGTGCTGAGGCCATCGCCTCGCTGACTGCAGAAGGCATGCCTTACGCCCTTGAGTCGGGTCTTATTAATGGTCGACCCTGCCGATTTTTCACCCATGCGCCACGCACCCTTGGTCAACTGTTTGCTGACAATGTCTCGGATAAAACCTTTTTGGTTTATGAAGATGAGCGGCTTTCCTTTTCAGAGGTTTATGATCAAGCGATGCGGCTGGCCAATGCGCTTGCCAGTGATTTCGGGGTCGAGCACGGCGATCGTGTTGCAATCTCCATGCGCAACTACCCAGAGTGGGTCATCTCGTTCATGGCGGTGACCGCTATGGGCGGCGTTGCCGTTTGCATGAACGCGCTTTGGCAGACCGATGAGATTGACTACGGTTTGCGTCATAGTGGCAGCAAGGTTTTCATTGCCGATGAAGAACGCTTGGCTCGCATCGCGCCGATCGCAGAGAATTTAGGCATTCAAATCATTGGTACTCGCTACCAAAACCTGGATCCGAACCTTGAATGCCGCTCATTTTCGGCGTTATTGGCACAAAGTACCTCAACCGACCTCAGTTGGGCCACGGTCAGTCCAGATGACTACGCCACGATCTTTTATACCTCTGGGTCGACCGGTCATCCCAAAGGCGCGGTATCCTGCCATCGAAATATCATGAGCGCCCTGTTCTCCTGGGAGCTCGATCTCGCAGCACGGCAATTAGAATTAGGCGTCTCACCACCGCCGGCAACCGAGCAACCCGCGACCCTACTGGCCGTGCCTTTGTTTCATGCAACCGGATCGCATGGTGTGTTTCTGCAATCCTATCGCGCCCAACGCAAGATGGTTTCGATGTATCGCTGGGACCCTATGCAGGCGGTTCAACTGATTGGCGCGGAACGCATTACCTCCTTTGTTGCACCGGCCGCGATGACCGGCGATCTCATTGAAGCGGGCAAACAATCTAAAGCCGACCTCAGCAGCCTATTATCGGTGGGCGGCGGTGGCGCACCCCGGGCGCCCGCTCAGGTTAAGAATATTCCCGAGACCTTTAAGCACGCCCAACCCAGTACGGGTTGGGGCATGACCGAAACCAATGCCATCGGCACCGGCATCGGCGGTGAAGACTACCTGTTGCGACCCGCAAGCTCTGGCCGGTGTTCCGCCGTACTCGACATGCTAATTGTCGATGATACTGGCAAACCCCTGCCTGCCGGAGCATGCGCGGGGAGTTGCGTATTCGTGGGCTTCAAGTGATGATGGGTTATTGGGAGCGCCCTGAAGCCACAAACGAAGCGGTCGACCCCGAAGGTTTTTTTAAAACCGGTGATGTTGCAGTAAAGCTGGATGACGGTTTCTATAAAATCGTTGACCGAATCAAAGACCTAGTCATCCGGGGCGGAGAGAATATTGGCTGCGCCGAAGTCGAAGCCGCACTTTTAGCACTTGATCCAGTACTTGAGGCCAGTGTCTACGCCGTACCCGATGCGCGCTTGGGCGAGGAAGTCGGTGCGACCCTCTATACTCAGGGCGATTTGGACATCACTCAAATCCAGGCCGAACTCGCTGAACACATCGCGAAATTTAAGATCCCCCGATACATTCACCTCGAGGCAAAGCCTCTGCCTCGAATCGCCTCTGGTAAGATCGACAAGCGCACTTTAAGGGCGAGCGCCGCCGCCCGATTAGGTCTCACAAGCGAGCCGGTTTAATCTTCGTCGAAAGAAAACTGTTAATATAGCGCCGTTTAAACGCGAGTCATTGTCCTATGCAAACGCATCAAATTTCCAACTTATTCAGTACGGACCCGCCGCTCGGTCAAAGGGTTCAAGTTCAAGGCTGGGTGAGGACCAAACGAGACTCAAAAGCGGGGTTCTCATTCGTTGCGGTACACGACGGATCGAGCTTTGATCCGATTCAGGCAGTCATCCCATCAACCCTTACGAATTACACAACCGACGTTCTAGCACTGTCTACGGGCTGTTCGGTCACCATCATCGGCGAACTCACCGCCTCCGAAGGCCGCGGTCAAGCGGTAGAGATTCAGGCTGAGTCCGTTTTTGTTCACGGTTGGGTCGATGATCCAGAAACCTATCCCATTGCTAAAAAGCGCCATACCTTCGAATACCTTCGGACGGTCGCCCACCTGCGCCCCAGGACCAATACCTTTGGGGCCATTACCCGCGTGCGAACGGTCTTAGCCAATGCCATCCACAATTATTTTTTCCAATCCGGTTTTCATTGGATTAACACCCCGTTAATCACCGCCAGCGACTGTGAAGGTGCTGGCGAATTGTTTCGAGTGAGCACCTTGGACCTGGTTAATCAAAAAGACGTGAGCTTTGCGGATGATTTTTTTGGCAAAGAAGCCTTTCTGACCGTTTCTGGGCAATTGAATGTCGAGGCCTATTGCCTTGCTATGAGCAAAGTCTATACCTTTGGTCCAACCTTTCGAGCTGAAAACTCCAACACCTCCCGCCATCTGGCTGAGTTCTGGATGGTTGAGCCCGAAATTGCCTTTGCCGATCTCTCAGACAATGCCGATCTAGCCGAAGCCCTGCTCAAACACTGCTTGAGTGCGGTACTCGAGCACTGTCAGCAGGACATCGATTTCTTCAATGAGCGGGTTGATCCGACCGTGCGAAGTCGTCTTGAAACCCTCGTCCGGGAGCCTTTCGCGCGCATGTCGTATTCTGAAGCCATCACAATCCTTGAGCGCTCCGGGCAAAAATTCGACTTCCCAGTCGCCTGGGGCCGAGACCTTCAAAGCGAGCACGAGCGTTTTCTTGCCGAGACCCACGTCGGTCGACCGGTCGTCCTATTAGATTACCCAAAAGGCATCAAGGCCTTTTATATGCGCCTCAATGATGACGGTAAAACCGTCGCGGCGATGGATGTTTTAGCGCCTGGTATTGGCGAAATCATTGGCGGTAGTCAGCGCGAGGAGCGCTTAGAGGTCCTCGACGCAAGAATACCGGATGAGGCGATGCGCGCGAGTTTATGGTGGTATCGAGATCTCAGACGTTATGGCACGGTGCCCCATGCCGGCTTTGGCTTGGGCTTTGAGCGACTGCTGAACTACGTGACGGGCATGGACAATATCCGAGATGCTATCCCATTTCCGAGAACCCCCGGTCACGCTGAGTTTTAAGCCTCACCCGCCCATCATCATTTTCCAGGTCTCGGGATCCTTGATCTTAAGATAGGTATTGCTGCGCTTTGTTTCGCCCATCGTGGCATGGGGCACCGCGCTGTAATTATGGCCCGGCAACAGCAAGGTGTCGTCCGGCAAGCTCGCCAACCGTTGCAAACTGCGAAACATATCGTCGGGGTTGGAGCCCGGCAGATCGACCCGCCCGCAGCCATCAATAAAGAGCGTATCACCCGAAATTAATGTGTTTTTAACCCGAAAACATTGCGAGCCGGGGGTGTGACCCGGGGTGTGCAAAAACTCAATTTCAATATCACCGACCTTCAGCTTTTGGCCTGAGGTCACCTTCTTAATATCCGTGTCCGAAATACCCGTAACTTTCTTCACGCCTGCGGCTTCATGCTCATTGGCATAAATCGGCACGCTATGATGTTCGAGCAGGCGACTCACGCCCTCAACCGTATTCTGCCCAAAACTGCCGCCGCAGTGATCCGGGTGATAATGGGTCAATAAAGCGCCGGTCAATTTGTAGTCACGCGCCTCAATCATGTCCAATAATCCTAAAATATCCCAAGCAGGATCCACAATAACCACTTCTCGGGTCAAACGGTCCCCAATCAAATAGGCAAAGTTCTGCATGGGCCCGATTTGGATTTGCTCGACAATCAACTGCTCAGCAACTTGCATGCTAGGCCTCCTTATTCGACTGCGGCGGTGACGGCAATTTCTACCTTCAGCGCAGGCACTACGAGCTTCGACTCAACACACGCCCGGGTTGGCGACGACCCAGGCGCAACCCAAGCATCCCAAACCTCGTTGAATTCAGAAAAATCGTTAATGTCAGACAACCAGATTTGGGCCGTTAATAACTTGGTTTTATCGGTACCCGCATCCGTCAACAATTGATCGATCTCTGAGAGAATTTCCTGCGCCTGTTCACTAACCGCCCCACCGGCGGTTTGCTTGGCAACCTGACCGGCGGTGGTCAACAGACCCCCATAGACCACGGCCTGACTCATCCGCTGGTTGGCTTTTATCCGCTTAATTTCCATTTTGGTGTCCTTTTATTGCGCCTTACTGATTTGCCCATGCTATCACGTTGTGTTGAATCTCAAAGCGAGGCTGCGGCCAACAAAGTCCGGCAAGGTGCAAACGTGCGACGATGATGCGGGGTTAATCCAAGCTCGATCAGCGCAGCGCGATGTTTTAAAGTGGGGTAGCCCTTGTGCGCCGCAAAGCCATAGCCCGGATATTCTGAATCCAGGGCAACCATCTCGGCATCCCGCGCCACTTTAGCGATGATCGAGGCCGCCTGAATCGCGCCCACAAACTGATCCCCTTTTATGATCCAGCGACCGATGCAGGGCAAATCGGGTAACCGATTACCATCAACCAAGGCTAACTCTGGGAGCGCTTTTAAACCGTCGAAAGCCCGGGTCATGGCCAACAAACTCGCTTGCAATATATTGAGCGCATCGATTTCATCGACCTCAGCCCGCCCAAGAGCCCAACTGACAGCCCTTTGTTTAATACCCGCATCCAAATGATTGCGTTGACGTTCCGACAAGGCCTTGGAGTCCTTTAGCCCCTCGATGGGATGAACCCGGTCAAGGATGACAGCCGCCGCAACCACAGGCCCAGCAATGGGCCCACGACCCACTTCATCCAAACCGGCAATCCTCAACCCCATCATGCGTTTTGTCGACTCGCTGCCATCGCAATAATCGGTTGCGCCGCCTGGACCCTAAGATCGCCTTTCAGGGATTCGTGGATCGCGTCATAGGCCGTTTGCAGTCGTACTGGCTCGGCTTGATCCAAAACCCGTTCCAGAGCTGCTGCCAAATTAGGGCCGGTTACCTCATCCTGAATGTACTCCTCAACCAGTGCCTGCCCCGACAAGATATTCGGCAGTGCGAAATGCTGCGTCTGCACCAACTTTGAAACCAGCCAATAGGTCATCGAACCCAACCGGTAAGCCATGACCATAGGCTTTCTCAACAGCATCGCTTCGAGGGTTGCGGTGCCCGAATTCACCATGACGGCGTCACTGGCGGCCATTACGGTTAACGCATTGCCAACTTGGATCTGGATCGGACCTTTGAATCCGGTCTGTAGAATCCATTGTTGAATTTCTTGCGATCTCGATGCATTGGCCGCGGCAACGATAAACCGAACGGACCGGGTTTTAGACAATTGATCAGCTGCCGCTAAATAGGCCGGCATCATGGATGCGACTTCACTGCGCCGACTGCCCGGTAAGAACGCAATCACCTGCTCTGATGGCGCAACACCCAGTGCGCGGCGCGCCGTTGCATTTCGGTCCAGGCGATCGTGATCCTGAATCAGTTGAGCCTTTGGGTGACCGACAAAGCGCACCGGAATATCGTGCTGCTCATAGATTTCGGTCTCAAACGGATAAAGGGTTAACATCAGGTCAACCCGGCGCTTGATCGAATGAATCCGGCCCTTGCGCCAAGCCCAAACGGATGGGGACACATAATGCACAGTGGGAATCTGAGCGCGTTTGAGCAAGCCCGCCAAGAGCAAATTAAAAAAGTTAAAATCAATGCCAATAAAGGCAGAGGGCTTCAGTCGCAGACAGCGGCGGCGCAGGGTCCAGATCATGGTAACAAGCGTGGGCAACTTCCGTAACGGTCCAATAAAACCATTAACGGACAAAGCCTCGATATCGAACCAAGCGTTTAGGCCCGCCGCTTGCATTAACGGCCCGCCAACCCCTGAGAACTGAGCAGTGGGCTGTTCCGCAAGGATCGCCGCCATCAATTCCGCACCAAGCGCATCGCCGGATGGCTCACCCGCAATGATGACATAGTGGCCCACCGACTGGGCTGCCATTTTTTCGGTCAACTCACTTTCTGTTCGGCGCAGGTCAACAAGGTCGAGCAGGCCAATCGATCACCAACAAAGGCCTTGCCTTGGGCTTTCATCCAATGGGTTCTAAGATTAATAATGTCAACTTCCAGTCGCATTTGATCCCCGGGGACCACGGAGCTTTTGAACTTCGTTTTATCGGTTCCAGCCAAATAGTAGATATACCCATCATTGAGCGTTCTATCACGAGATGAAAATGCCAAGATTCCGGCAGCTTGCGCGAGCGCTTCCACAATCATGACGCCTGGGAAAACCGGCGAATTGGGGAAATGACCGGTAAAGACCTGCTCGTTGATCGTGACATTTTTAATGCAAACAATTCTCTTGCCGCCAACAATTTCGATCACTCGATCAACCAACAAAAAAGGGTATCGATGGGGCAATAATTTCCAGATATCCGTTATTTCCATAACCGCTCCATTGACGAACACGATGGGGTAAAGCGTTCGAATAATTAGGGGAAACGATCTATCGACCGTTACTAAGTCTCTAGTTTGCGCAGTCGCTTATAAAGATCATCGAGTTTCCTAAATAGCACCACATTGCGCTTCCACTGCCTGCTCGGCATTAATCCGGTACCAGAACTGTATCGTCCTGACTGGGTAATGGATTGCGTAACAAGACTCATCGCCGTGATTTCAACTCGATCCGCAATCACCAGGTTATCAATGATGCCCACCGCACCGCCAATCATACAAGAACGTCCAATTCGGGTGCTCCCTGCAATCGCGGTGGCACCGGATATTACTGTATTGGCCCCTATTTTAGAGCCATGTCCAATTTGCACTTGATTATCAATCTTGACGCCATCGCCGATTTCGGTGTCCGTTAACGCGCCTCGATCAATGGTCGTACCGGCGCCGAGTTCGCAATTGTTACCAATTGTTACGCCATAAACCTGAGGAATCTTAACCAAAGTGCCGGTTTCGGGATCAAACTCAAACCCGAACCCATCAGCGCCAATAACGGCATTTGCATGAATAATACAAGCCCTGCCGATTTGAACCTGATGATAGAGCACCACATTCGCGTGAACCTGAGAACCCGCGCCGATGCCCACGTTTTCCCCAACGACCACACCGGATCCCAAGGAAACCCCGGCGCTCAGAACAGCGCCCGCTCGCACAACGGTATTAGGGCCGATCGAGACACCCTCCGCGAGTTCTGCGGTTTCATGAATTTGAGCCGTTGGATGGATGTTCGGCCAAGCTTCGCTGACATCAAATATGACGGCTATTTTGGCCCAGGCCAGACGCGGTTGTTCTGCGATGAGGCCCGGCCCGGTTAGCGCATCTGCAAACTTAGGAGAAACGACGACTGCACCGGCTTTACAGTCAACCAGGCGGCTTTGGTATTTGGCGCTAAACAAAAACGTGAGGTCTTCTGGACCCGCTTCATCGAGCGCCGAGATACCCGTAATTCTAACCTGCCCATCACCGACCACCGTCAGTCCAAATTGCTCACCAATCACCGCCAGGGTGGTTTCCAGCAATGGGCGTTTTATCGACAAGCCTATTACTGAGCCGTAGCAGCTTGATTCAATTTTTCGGTCACTTTGCGAGTGACGTCATAGAGATCACCGACATATAAAGCCGCACCTCGAGGCAAAATCATGTCGTAGTCGTTCTCTAAAACCAGCTCCTCAATCGCCTTACGCACCTTTTCTTCGGTCCCTAAAAACAGTTCACTCTGGCGGGCAGCAACTTCTTTTTGAAGCTTTTGACGCTGATAAACAAAGTCATTATTGAGTGATTCGATCTCCTGTTGGACCCGACGTTTTTCATCATCGCTCATCACATCAGCGTCTTTTTGCATTTTCTGCAAAAGCTCAGCGGCTTCTGTTTGAATTTTCTTAATGGTGTCTTCGTCAGTTCTGAACTCTTCCTGCAGCTGCCGCAGCAACTTTTGGGCAGCTTCCGATCCCGCGACGGCTCGATCAACATCGACCACAGCAAGTTTCATTTCTGCCTGAGCAGTAAGGGCGCCGAATGAGGTCGCCGCCAACACCAAAACCAGGCTCATTAATTTGTTAAATCGCACAACGCATCTCCTTGGCACAACTGATTTTATCAGCGTTTTTTTCAAAATTCTGATCTTTGACGCTAGACCAGGTTGATTGCAACCCGTCCCGTACTTTCAGGGTAACACTTCGGGTCGCAGATAGTGTCATAACCTGGACCCGGATTCAAATATTTAGACTACTGAGTGATTAAAAAGTTCGCCCTAATTCGAACTGAAACGATTCGCTCTCATCCCCATCGCGTCGATTAAACGGATAGGAAATCGCAAAGCTTATGGGCGCAAAACCCGTAATCCAGGTCACTGCAAAACCAGCGGAGTAGCGCAACTCCCCCTCTGAAGGGTCAAGGCAATAGACCGCAATATCTGGACAGTTGGTATTAAAGACGTTGCCCGCATCGATGAAGATCGCCGACTTTAACTGGCGCTGATCCTCAACGAAGGGCAATGGAAACAGAATTTCAGCACTCGTCTCAATCAACAAATTGCCGCCAAGCGGGTCCGGTTCTCCATACTGATCATTCGGCGATCGCGTAGTCCTCGGCCCAAGCGTATTGCTCTCGTACCCTCGAACCGATCCCATTCCGCCAGCATAGAAATGCTTATAAAACGGGTAAGTCTCGGTCCCACCAAAGGTGCCGCCATAACCAAGATCAGTTCTAAGCCGGAGTGTAAACAGTTTGGTCAGCGGGAAAAAGATCTGACCAGAATAATTAACTCGGTAGAATTCGAGCTGACTGCCCGGCACCGTCGCTTCAAAAGACAAGGTTTGGGCCCGCCCCGCCGTCGGTAAGAGACCACGATTTAAAGCGGACATCGTGTAAGCCGCTGACACCGTCAGGAGCGTAAAAGCGTTGCCCTCTTTTGACAAAAAGCGCGAAATTTCTTGGGATGGGTAGATCCCTTCTTTGATATTGGTGTTTTCAGCACCAACTGAAAAGTTGACCCTAGAAACCTCATTAATCGGGTAACCAAAATTAACCGTCGTGCCCAACGAATCCGTTGAGAAGCGGGCGATATTGCGTTCGTCGTAGGAGGTACTGCGATAGAAAATCGAGTACCCGCGACTCACGCCATCCACCGTAAAATACGGATCAAAAAACGACAGGTTGTAGGACGTTTGATAGGAGCTGCGGTTAATGGACACATTAAACGAGTTCCCGGAGCCGAACACATTGGACTCCTGGTAAGACAATCCTAGGATCGCGCCAAAGTCCTGCGCGTAGCCAAAGGTTGCCGAGATCGCACCCGATGGTTGTTCTTCAACCGTATATTCAACATCAATTTGGTCTTCAACACCGGCAACCGCAGGCGTTTCGACATTGACTTCTTTAAAGAAGCCGAGTCGCTCGAGCCTGACTTTGGAGGCTTCAATGTACGCATTCGACGCCCAGCCGCCTTCCATCTGCCGGAGTTCTCGGCGCAACACCTCATCCTGGGTCAAGGTATTACCTCGGAAGGAAATTCGGCGCACGTAGGCTCTGTTACCTGCGTCCACAAAGAATCGAACCACCACGGTCTCGCCGTCTTCTGATAAGGCTGGATTACCCGTTGCACTCGAGAAGGTATAGCCGGCGTTGCCCAAAATCATCTCGATCCGCTCTTCCGAGGCGGTCATCAGCTCCCTTGAATAGATCTGACCTTCCCGCGACAGGATGAGTTGTCGAATTGAAGCTTCAGGGATATCGTGGAGTTCGCCGGAAATTTCGACCTGGCCCACCTTAAATTGTTGGCCCTCTTTCACATTAATGGTGATGTAAACATCTTCCATATTGGGCGCAATGGCGACTTGGGTCGACTCAACCACAAAATTTAGATAGCCGCGATCCAGATAGTAAGACTCAAGGCTTTCTAAATCCCCCTTCAGTTTTTCTCGAGAGTACTGGGCATCCTTGGTATAAAAAGATAAGAGGCTGGGCAATTGCAGCTCGAAGAGTTCTCTTAGGGTTTTATCATCAAAAACACGATTGCCCACGATATTAATGTGTCGAATGCCGGACACACTGCCTTCATCCACCTCAATTTTGATCCCCACGCGATTACGCGGCAGGTTTTCGACGTCCGTTGAGATTTTGGCGTCATACCGACCTTGGATCACGTACTGTCTTTCAAGCTCGGCCCCCATTTGATCCAAGGTGACCTTTTTAAAGATCTCGCCTTCAGATAACCCGGCGCCACTTAACCCTTCGAGCAAGGCCTCACTTTTAATGGCCTTATTACCTTCAATTTCGATGGTTTCGATCGTCGGTCGCTCACTGACGATAATCAGCAACACATTGCCATCGCGTCCAACTTTGACATCATCAAAGTTCTCGGTCCGGAATAGGGCCCGAATGATCTGCCGAAGTCCCTCGTCATCGACTTCGTCACCGACATTAAAGGGGATTGCACCAAAAACCGCGCCAGCGCCGATGCGTTGCAAGCCTTCAACCCGGACATCAGAAATCACGAAGGCCTGCGCCTGGGTCACCAGGCACAGCAGTAAGGCAAAGGTGCCCAAACGAACAATAGATTTAAAAGCAGCGATCTTCACAGTAGCCCAATCATAATCTGAGCAGATCATTATAGAAGGCTAGCATCATGATTCCTACAAGAAAGACCATTCCAATCTGTAATCCCCAAGTTTGTATTCGCTCTGAGACGGGCTTGCCTGTCAACCCTTCTATAAAAAAGTAAAGCAGATGGCCACCATCCAGCATGGGAATGGGCAATAAGTTCAGCACGCCCAGACTGATACTCACTAGGGCAATAAACCCTAAAAAGCTCTCTAGGCCATTGCCCGCGGTTTGATTGGCGATTTTCGCAATGGTAATCGGACCGCTTAGGTTACGGGTCGAAACCAGGCCCCGCAACATTTTACCAATACTTTCAAGGGTAAAGCGGGTCATCTCATAGGTCTTATCGATGGCCGGCAGCCAAGCCGTATAAAACGGCGCGCGGATGACCCGTTGCATTGATGCGGGCCATTGCTGAGGCCCGAGCGCAACGCCGATTCGGCCAATCGTCCCGTCAGGGGTCACCACGGCCTCGGGTGTGACCGCAAGATAGACCTCACTTTCGTCGCGTTTGACGCGCAACGCGACCGTTTTGTCCGCCCGAGCCTGCACCAGCGCCACAAAGTCCGACCAAGCACTCAAGGCAACACCGTCCGCCATCGTTATCTGATCACCGGCCTTCAAGCCAGCAATATCCGCCGGACTCCCCGGACTGATCTCTCCAAGAATGGGCGCCATAACAGGTTGCTTCAGCCTAAGGCCAAGCGCGGTTGCCGGTCTCGGTTCATCCTGGCCAGCCAAAAATCGCGCAATGGGCAAGGACGCATTTTGCAAGCCGCTCAACGGCGGGTCAGGCCGAACCACCAACTCGATTGTGCCGGTATCGCCCAAGCGATCAAACAGCGCAAGGTTCACCTCGGACCAAGTCACCGTCGGCTTACCATCAACGTTCACGATTTCAGACCCTGCTTTGAGCGCAACCCGCTCGGCTGGACTGCCGGGCAACGGCTCGCCCAAGATCGGGGCAACGCCCGAGACCCCCGCAATAAACAACAACCAATAAACAAAAAATGCCAGGATAAAATTCGCCATGGGTCCCGCACCAACGATCAGCGTTCTTTGCCACAGCGACTTGCGATTAAAAGCAAAGCGCTGCAGGTCATCGGCAACAAGCGAGTCACGTTCATCCAACATTTTGACATAGCCGCCTAAGGGGATCATCGCGATGCAATACTCCGTCCCCGCAAGCGGTTCATTGCTGACGGTGCGCGGCCCATTGGCCGCGATACCCTGATCAACTTTGGGCGGCTTGCCTTGCAGACGAAATAAAACCTTGCCAAAGCCAACACTGAACCGCTCGACATGCACGCCACATTTTTTCGCGACATAAAAATGACCAAATTCGTGCACGGTCACCAATATCGAGATGGTCACAATGAGTGCCAGCACGCTTTGTAAAAATTCAATCATAGGCTTTCAGAATACGCCGGGTTAGCGCCCTTGCTTCTTGGTCACAGGTTAGGACATCACCAAGACTATTGAGTTCCGGTGTCGCCGCCACATCAACCGCAGCCTTGATCACTTCGCTGATGTTTAAAAACGACAGTCGTTCCGCCAAAAAGGCCTCAACCGCCACCTCATTGGCTGCATTGAAGGTGATCGCGAGACTCTTAGGGCCACTCGCCACCGTCCGCGCCAAACTTAATGCGGGGAATCGACTCAGTTCTGGCGCTCTGAATTCTAATGCCGTGAGCTTGCTAAAGTCCAAGGCAGCAACCCCAGCCTCGCACCGCTCTGGAAAGGCCAAGACATGCGCGATCGGCGTCCTCATATCAGGCTGACCCAGTTGCGCGACCACCGAGCCATCAACAAACTCAACCATGGAATGCACAATACTCTGTGGGTGAATCACAAACTCAATTTTTTCCGGCGGCACATCGAATAACCAGCAAGCTTCGATCAGCTCTAACCCTTTGTTCATCATAGTGGCCGAATCAACCGAGATCTTTCGGCCCATGTCCCAATTCGGGTGCCGGCACGCATCATCTGGCGTCACCCTGTGTATATCTGCAAGGGGCGTATCGAGAAAAGGCCCCCCCGATCCGGTGAGTAAAATTCGCCGAACGCCCTTTCCCACATGGGATGATTGCCCAAGGCACTGAAAAATGGCGTTATGCTCGCTATCCACCGGCAAAAGCGTCGCATTCGACCGCGCCACAGCATCCATAAAAATTGCGCCGGCCATCACCAACGCCTCTTTGTTGGCCAATAAAATAATCTTGCCTGATTCTGCTGCAGCAAAGCTCGGCGCGAGCCCAGCGCCCCCGACGATGGCTGCCATTACGTGGGTCACCGACGGATCGCGCGCGACCTGGGCAAGCGCCGCGGTCCCGCTTAAGACTTGGGTGCTGAGTCCTAGGCTTTGAATTTTTGTGGTGAGATCTTGCGCCAACGCCTCGGTCCCGAGGACCGCAAACTCAGGCTTAAATTGTTGGCATTGGGCCAATAAAAGCTCGACGTTCTCGTTTGCTGTCAGCGCAAAGACTTGGTAATCCGGCCTGGTTGCCAACACCTTGAGCGTACTTTGACCGATCGACCCGGTTGCGCCAAGAATGGTGATCCGTTTGCGGGTCATACGAGGCTATCCGTCAAATAAAGTACTCCGCAATAGACCGGTGCTGCGGAAAACAAACTGTCCAAGCGATCTAGAAAACCCCCATGGCCTGGCAGCAGTTGACTGGAATCTTTAATCCCTCGGCTTCGCTTAAACATCGACAAGGTTAAATCCCCTAAAACAGAAATAAGGCCAATGCCCACAAACAGCAGCAGCCAACCACCCTGACCCAACCCGCGGCCATCAACCGGCGGCATCATCTGCAGTGTTCCAAAGCCTGCGATCACGGCAATTACCAGCCCGCCCGCTAAACCTTCGACCGACTTACCCGGACTGACATTGGGTAACAATTTTTTTTGGCCGAACCGCCGCCCAACGAAATAAGCGCCGATATCCGCAGCCCAAATCAAAATAAACAGCAGCAGCACAAGCGTTGCGGCATCACTTTGCGCTTTCAGCCACAAAAGGCTCAGCCCGCAAGGAATGAGGGTGACGATCCCGATCAGGCCAATCACATCGGGCCTTTGCCATCGCGCTGACTGAACGGGGTATTTGACAATCAGCCACAAAGCAATGATCCACCAGACCATCGCAGCACCGAGCCAAAGCGCCAGAAGGTCGCTCGAGACGAAAAACAAGGCGCCCAAAACACTCGCATAAACAACGCGGCCTAACGGCTGAAAGCGCGCAAAATTTGCCCACTCCCAACCAGAAACCAACAGGATAACCAGTAAAAACCATTTAAAATTTGGCGCGGAAAGATAAAACAAGCCCCAGAGCGCGATCGGTGCGATCACGAGGGCGGTCAAGATTCTAGTTTTGAGCATGAGCGCTGCCGACGGGCCCTAGAGCGCCATCAAGTCGCTTTCTTTGTTGGCCAGCAGCTGATCCGCCTGCTTAATCATTTCATCTGTCAGCTTTTGGATCTGATCTTCACCTCGCCGAGCTTCGTCTTCGCTGATTTCCTTTTCTTTCAGGAAGTCTTTAACGTCATTATTGGCATCCCGGCGAATGTTTCGAACCGAAATTCGAGCATTTTCGGCGTCGGCGCGAGCAATTTTTGCCAGGTCCCGACGATTCTCTTCCGTCAGCGGCGGCATCGATATTCTAATGCTCTCACCACTACTCGAGGGATTAACCCCCAAATCAGATTTTAGAATCGCTTTTTCAATCACCGGAATCATAGCGCGCTCCCAAGGCACGATCACAAGGGATCGGCCTTCCTCAACATTCACATTCGCCATTTGTCTGAGGGGTGTTGTATTACCGTAATAGTCAACATTGACTGAATCTAAAAAGCTAGGGTGCGCCCGACCGGTTCGAATCCGAGCAAAAGCAACCTCAAGGGCAGCCAGGCTCTTCTTCATGCGCGCTTCCGCATCCTGCCTGATTTCCTCGATCATCAAAAAGTCTCCTGTGCTCTTTTAGGCACCACGAGGGTGCCCTCGCCCTCACCCACCACCGCGTTCAGCAGCGCATCTTTTTTGTCGAGCTGGAATACGCGCAGCGGCATCCCGTTATCCCGAGCTAAGCAAATTGCGGTCAGGTCCATCACCCCCAATTGCTGCTCTAAGATCTCATCATAAGTCACCGTTGTAAACCGTGTGGCGTTTGGGTGCGTGACTGGATCAGCGGAATAGATGCCATCGACTTTGGTGGCTTTCAGGACAATATCTGCATCCACTTCAATGCCGCGCAGGCAAGCCGCAGAATCTGTGGTGAAGAAGGGGTTGCCAGTGCCGGATGAAAAAATGACCACATCACCCTCGTCCAAATGCCGCATGGCAAGTCTTCGATCGTAATGTTCCACCACGCCACTCATGGGAATTGCCGACATCACAACCGTTTGAATATTGGCCCGTTCCAAAGCGTCCCGCATGGCTAAGGCATTCATGATGGTCGCAAGCATGCCCATATGATCGCCCGCAACTCTATCCATTCCCTTGGCTTAATTTCTCGCCCCTGAAAAGATTACCGCCACCGATTACAATACCGACCTGAATCCCAATCCCAACGAGTTGGCCAATCTCTAAAGCCGTTCGATCGAGGACTTTTGGATCAATGCCGACGCCATTCTTACCCAACGCTTCTCCGCTGAGCTTCAGTAATATTCGCTCGTATTTGGGCGTGGGTTTTTTTGAGGGCATAATCAGTCTCAGGACAGTTGTTGGGCGACCTCTGCCGCGAAATCCACTTCTTCTTTATCGATCCCTTCGCCGACTTCATAGCGCGCAAAGGCTAGAACCTGTGCATCATGCTGCTTAAGCAGCGCACTGATTTTAATATCGCTATCTTTTACAAAGGCTTGCTCGGTCAAACTAACTTCAGCGAGGAACTTTTTAATCCTGCCTTCAACCATCTTGGCAACGATATCAGCTGGCTTACCACTTTCCGCCGCCTGGGCAGTATAAATTTCACGCTCTTTATCCAAGACATCTTGGCCCGCGTCTTCCGGGGTCACCACCTGTGGATTTGCAGCCGCAATGTGCATCGCCAAATCCCGCCCCAAAACCTCATCGCCGCCTTGCAGGTGGACGAGCACGCCAATTTTACCATTGGTGTGCAAATAAGAGGCAACCTGACCTTGAAAGATTTGGCCACGACGCACACTACAGTTTTCACCAATTTTCTGCACCAGCGCTTCTCGCGTAGCCTCGAAACCCGACGCCATCAGGCTTTCGACATCACTCGACTGAGCCTCGAACATCGCCGCGGTCACCTTGTCGGCAAAATTGATGAAATTTTCATCCTTGGCCGCAAAGTCTGTTTCACAGTTCACCTCGACCATCAGGCCTTGCTGAGAACCCGTCTGAATGCGAATCAAACCATCAGCTGCTGTTCGAGAGGCTTTTTTCGCAGCCTTCATGCCACTGGATTTTCTTAAACTATCGATGGCAAGGTCCATATCACCGTCGGACTCCACCAAGGCCTTTTTACAATCCATCATGCCTAGGCCGGTGCGCTCTCTCAGCTCCTTGACCATCGCTGCTGTCACTGCCGCCATATCCGTTCCTTAATTTTCTTCTCAAAAAAAGCGATCTCAATGACCGCTTTCGATTGGTTCTATTTTAGCGCTCGCCTTCTCGAATTCATCGAGTTTAGGCGGGCTTATCTTCTTCCGGCGCCGGATCCGCAGTAACCGCTTCTGGCGCAGCTTCTATCGTAGTCGAAGCATCGGCTGCCGGCGCCTCAACGGCCCCAGGTTCCGCCGCGGCGACCACAGGCTCAACCTCGACAGCCTCAAGTGCAACCGCTGCCTCTGGGGCTGCGACGGCGTCTTCTGAAACTTCAACAAAGTCGCTCTGAACCACGTTGGATTGGCCTTTGGCTTCTAAAATAGCATCCGCAAACGTGCTCATGAACAACCGAACCGACCGGATCGCATCATCATTACCCGGTATCAAATAATCCACATTGTCTGGATTGCTATTCGTGTCAACGATCGCAACAACCGGAATGCCCAAGGTTTTGGCTTCCGTCACAGCAATCCTTTCATGATCTACATCGACAATAATAATGACATCAGGCAGCCCGCCCATGTTCTTGATCCCGCCGAGGCTGCTTTCGAGTTTTTCGAGTAGGCGCTGACGCGTTAAGGCTTCATGCTTAGTCAGTTTCGTGAAGGTACCATCGGTACTTTGTTCTTCAAGATCACGTAGTCGTCGAATGGACTGACGAATGGTTTTGTAGTTCGTCAACATACCGCCTAACCAGCGTTTATCGACATAGGGCATGCCACACCGCGACGCTTCTTCTTTGATGATTTTGCTGGCGCTACGCTTGGTACCGACAAACAGCACTTTGTTCTTTTTGGCCGCAAGCGCGCCAACGAACGCCAACGCTTCTTCAAACGCCGGGACAGTTTTCTCTAGGTTGATAATATGTATATCGTTTCGAGCACCAAAAATAAATTCACCCATTTTAGGGTTCCAATACCGCTTTTGATGTCCGAAATGGACGCCTGCTTCTAGCAGTTCCCGCATGCTGACTTGAGCCATGATGTCTCCAATTGTATGGGTTAGGCTTCCACACATCCCAAGTTGCAACCCGAAGGCACCCGCAACCCGTGTCGATGTGTGTGCTGATTTAAGATGAGGGCACTTGCCGCCATCCCTAATTTACGTTTCCGCGGCGCGCTTTATACCATATTTGACGCATTAAACCAATGATTTAGCCTGCCATGGGGCGAGTCGCCTGCTATACTCTCCCGGCGTAGAAGGAGGCAATTGTGGTTAACATCAAAACGGCAGCAGAGATTGAGAAAATGCGCATTGTTGGCGCTTTGGCGGCTGAGCAGCTGGAAATGATCGCCGCCTACATCACCCCAGGCGTCAGTACCGGTGAACTTGATCGTATTTGTCACCGCTATACCATCGACCAGCAAAAAGCCACGCCAGCACCTCTTAACTATCGGGGATTTCCGAAATCCATCTGCACCTCTGTGAACCATGTTGTCTGCCACGGCATCCCATCGGATGAAAAAATTCTAAAAGATGGCGATATTATTAATATCGATGTCACTCTTATAAAGGATGGCTTTCATGGCGATACCAGCAAAACGTTTGTTGTCGGCAATGGCACGGTTCGTGGCGAGCGATTGGTTCAAACCTGCAAACAGAGCCTGAATCTCGGCATCGCGGCCGTTAAACCTGGGGCTCAACTCGGGGACATTGGCGCGGCGATTCAGAGTTTTGCCGAAAAACATCGCTTTTCAATTGTGCGGGAGTACTGCGGTCACGGCATCGGCCGCGTCTTTCACGACGAGCCCCAGGTCCTGCATTACGGGCGGGCAGGCACGGGCATGACCCTAAAACCGGGTATGATCTTTACCATTGAACCGATGATTAATGCCGGCAAGGCCGCTGTTAAACTACTTCCGGATCAATGGACCGTCGTTACGAAAGACCATCAATTAACGGCGCAGTGGGAACACACCATCTTGGTAACTGACACCGGCTATGAAATCCTGACCCACCGCAGTGACGATGACCTTCCTCGAGTCGGTTAGCCCCGACCTAGACGCATTAGCCCAGTCGGTTTCTGCCAGCAAGACCCCGCTACCGCTGTTAAAGTCTGCGCTGGCTGATTTCCGAGCACATCAGCACACGGCGTTCGAAAGCGGGGCGAGTGTTACCCAGCTGATTACAGCGCGAGCCGCTTTTGTTGATCATATCCTGAGACTCTGCTGGCACCGGTTCAGTTGGGATGAAAATCTATCCAGCCTGAGGAAAAACCGCATTTCCTTGGTCGCCGTTGGCGGTTACGGTCGCGGCGAGCTACTACCCAATTCAGACATTGACTTACTGATCCTCATCGAGCGCGCCAATGCCCAACAACACAGCTCCAATATTCAATCCTTTCTTGCCCTACTTTGGGATATCGGCCTAGAAGTTGGGCACAGCGTTCGGTCAGTCAAAGAGACCCTTCAGCAAGCAAAGCAAGATGTAACCGTCATGACCGCCTTGCTCGATACGAGGGGGGTTTGTGGAACCCCCTATCTCCTTCAACAGCTGCGCTTAAAGCTACGGACCAAAACCGGCTGGAAGACCGCAAGCTTCTTCCAAGCCAAATATGACGAACAGCAGGATCGCCATGCCAAGTCCAACCACACCGAATACAGCCTCGAGCCCAATCTAAAAACGGCGCCGGGCGGGCTGCGGGATGTCCAGACCATCTTGTGGATTGCCCAGTTTCATCACCAAACCAGCGCGCTTAACGCTTTGGTAGACGCCGCATTTTTAGAACCCGAGGAGGCCGACAAGCTCATTGATGCCCGCGGATTTCTTTGGAAAGTTCGCTTTGTGCTGCACGACCTACTGGGTCGCGATGAAAATAGACTCTTGTTTGAACACCAGCGAACTTTGGCAGAATTATTCGGCTATGCCGATGGCGATCAACTCGCGGTTGAGCAATTCATGCAATCGTATTACCGAACAGCGATGACGGTTAATGCGACTTGCGACATTTTGCTTCAGTACTTCGACGAAGAAATCATCAAAAAGAAAAACCACGACAACATTACGCCGATCAATGAGCGCTTTCAGATTAGAAATAATTATATCGAGGTGACGCGCCAAGACGTATTTAAAATGCATCCACCTGCGTTAATGGAAATATTTGAGATCATGGGCGGCAACAATCAAATCGAAGGCGTTCGCGTTGACACGATTCGACAGGCACAAACCTCGGCCGCTCAAATTGATGATGTCTTTAGAGGCAGTGACATTGCGACAACCTTATTTTTGGATCTGCTCCGCGTTGAGCACCATCTTTTTTCGCAGCTCAGACGCATGAACCGCTATGGCATTCTGGGCGCCTATCTGCCCGAATTTGAACGGGTTGTTGGGCAAATGCAGTTCGATTTATTTCATATCTACACAGTGGATGCGCATACCTTGCAGGTCGTTCGCAATATGCGCCGGTTCCGCTATAAAAATCAGCAGCAACAGTTCCCAATCGCGGCACACATCCATCATCGTTTGCCGAAAATTGAGCTGCTCTATATCGCTGGCTTTTTTCATGATCTTGCAAAGGGCCAAGGGGGCGATCATTCAGAATTGGGAATTGAAATCGCCAGCGCCTTTTGTGCCCGCCATCAATTGGGTACTTGGGACACTAATTTGGTTTGCTGGCTGGTCAAAAACCACCTTCTGATGTCCACCACGGCCCAACGCAAGGACATTTTTGACCCAGATGTGGTCCGGGACTTTGCGGAACAAATGGGCGATCAGGTTCGGCTGGACTATCTCTATGCCTTGACCGTTGCGGACATCAATGCCACCAACCCAACCCTGTGGAATAGCTGGCGCGATTCCTTGATGAGCCAACTCTACCTGGAGACCAAACGGGTTCTCCGGCTGGGTGTTGACAATATGATCGATCGAGACGACTACTTGACCCAAGTGCAAGTGCGCGCAAAAGCCAAACTGTTGGCCAAGGGCATCACCAGCGACCGTGTGAGCGCCCTGTGGGCAGGGTTAGACGACGACTACTTCCTTCGAGAATCGGAACTCAACATCATCACCCATACCGAGTCTCTAAATGTTTATGACCCAGCAACGGGTCCCCTCATCCTCATCGAAGATAACCAATCGCGACTCACGACCGATTCAGGGGTGACTCACATTTTTATCCACCTGCCATCGGATAAACCGCTGTTTTTCGCCATTGTGTCCGCCTTTGACCACCTTGGCATGAACATTGTCGATGCTCGAATACCCGGCAACACCAAAGGCCGAACGGACTACACCTTTGATGTGCTCGAAATGCAACCGGTAGGCCAGCTGGGCCGTGAAAACAGACCGAACATTGTTCGCCAAACCATTAACCAGGCCATCGAGGCCGGGGATGATTTTAAAGTTGCCGCCCGTCGAACGCCGAGAATTCTAAAGGAATTCAATCATCGAGCCCAAATTTCGATCGACACCCGCGCCAACGAAACCTTCACGGTGCTTGAAGTGGTTGCCGCAGACCGCCCAGGTTTACTGGCAAAGCTTGCTCGAGTGTTTCATGCCCACCATATCCAAATTCAGGCCGCTAAAATTACCACCCTCGGCGAACGCGTAGAGGACGTCTTCCACATTGTCACAGCCAATGGCTTGCCCATGAACGACCCTGAAGCCGTTGACCAACTCTCAAAATCGATTCAAGTCGAACTCGACCAACACATCCAAAGGGTTTCTGCATGAACCCCAATTTAGCCCGACTAAACCCTTATCCCTTTGATCGGCTGAATCAATTATTACAGACGGTTACGCCGGCTGATCAACGTTTTATTTCTTTAGCGATGGGGGAGCCTCAGCATGAACCGCCCGAGTTTCTCATCGATTTTTTAAAACAAGGCGACATGGCCAAGCAAAGCCTAAAGACCTATCCGCCGACCAAAGGCACCAACGAACTTCGGCAGGCCATCGCGGGATTTCTTCGCCGCCGTTTTGCACCGGCTCATCCTGATCCTGATCATCAGATCCTCCCTGTTAACGGTACGCGCGAAGCCTTATTTGCTGTCGCGCAAGCTTTGAGCCGACCCCAAGCAAAACCGCTAACCTTGCTGCCAAACCCCTTTTATCAAATTTATGAAGGCGCCGCGCTACTCGCGGGCACAACACCGCAATATCTGTCTTGTCCTGCCAGCAACGATTTCAAACCCAATTTTGACGACATCGATGCCGATACTTGGCAGCGCGTCGGCATGGTCTACCTGTGCAATCCTGGCAACCCGCATGGTGGCTTGATGACAGAGCAAGACCTCCAAACCCTTATTCGCACCGCGATAGAACATGATGTGATCCTGATCGCTGATGAGTGCTACTCTGAAATTTATGCCGACGAAGCAGCGCCGCCGGTCGGCCTCCTGCAGGCCGCAGCCGCCATGGGTAATACAGACTTCAAACAGTGCCTTGCCTTTAACAGTCTTTCAAAGCGCTCGAACCTGCCTGGATTACGTTCAGGCTATGTCGCGGGCAACGCAGACCTGATTCGACAATTTTTGCTTTACCGAACCTACCATGGCAGCGCCATGCCGGTGCATGCTCAAAAATTGAGTACGCTGGCTTGGTCAGACGAACGACACGTCATCGAAAATCGCGCCCTGTATCGGACTAAAACAAAAGCGTTCGTACAAACACTTGCACCGGTTTGGCCCATCACGCCGCCTGCTGCAAGCTTCTACTTGTGGCCCGAAACACCAATTGATGATGAGCAATTTACTCAGAATCTAATGCAATCGTGCAACATCAAAGTTTTACCGGGCCAATATTTATCTCGAACTGTCGACGGCGTGAATCCTGGCGTGGGACGCGTTCGAATTGCACTGGTCGCTGAGCAATCCGACTGCATTGAAGCGGCCGAACGAATTAAAGTTTGTTTTCAGGATCTTGGCTGAAAATTCAGATCAAACCGGTCATAATCCTGCCTTTTCGCAGCAAATGCCCCACCTTTTGGAGACCTTATGTTCAGTATTGGAATTGGTATCGGGACACAAAACAAATCAAACGCCTGGCTCGAAGTCTTCTATCCTAGGCCCCTGCTGCATCCTAGCCCTGAATTTCCTAGTTTCTTAGAACATTTTGTTTTAGCAGGCAACGAAGGCACGCTCGCGCTCGATGAGGCCACCCGATCGGCTTTGTGCGCCGTCATGGAACAACCTGACCAACTGGCATTGCTCGAGACCCTTAAAGACAGTCAAAAGCCTTGCGTCCTGACTTGGTTAAAAATCGATGGGCCCATTGAATCGACCCCCGCAGCCTATCTAAAACTTCATTTGCTATCTCATGGTTTGACGCGACCTAACAGCCTCAACCTGGAGGGCATTTATGCCGCACTGCCCAATATCGCTTGGACCTCAGATGGCCCAATGGATTTATCAGAGTTGCCCGACGCGATGTTATTAGCCCGGCTCGCAGGGCGTCATTTAGAGGTCACAAGCTTGGATAAATTTCCCAAGCTCACCAACTATGTGACGCCTGAAGGCGTCCGGATCGCCGATTCAGCAAGAGTGCGTCTGGGCGCTTATCTTGGCGCTGGCACCACCGTGATGCACGAGGGTTTCGTCAATTTCAATGCCGGGACGGAAGGTCCTAACATGGTCGAAGGCAGAATCTCACAAGGCGTCTTTGTGGCAAAAGGCTCCGATCTCGGCGGCAGTGCATCAACTGCCGGCACCCTCTCAGGCGGTGGTAATCATGTCATTTCCATCGGCGAGGATTGTTTAATCAGCGCAAATGCCGGGACCGGCATCTCCCTTGGGGATCGTTGCACCATTGAAGCCGGGCTGTATATTACGCCGGGCACTCAGGTCAGCTTGCTGGATGAGCAAGGTGACCTCGTCAAAACGCTGAAAGCGCGCGAACTCAACGCTCAAAACGATTTGCTGTTTATCCGCCACTCTCAAACGGGTGTCGTGCAGTGCCGAACCAATCGCCAGGCCATCGCTTTAAATGCCCAACTCCATCAGCACAACTAACGCCATGACGAAACCCTTCCCAAGCACTGATGACACTGAGACTTTGGCTCTGGCGCAGGCGCTGATTAAAAAACCCTCTGTGTCGCCAGAGGATGGCGGCTGTCAGGTGCTCATGATCGAGCGTTTGGCCGCAGTGGGCTTCGACATCACGCCCATGCCCTTTGCCGATGTCGAGAATTTTTGGGCACTCAAGGACAGTGGCATCCCAGGGCCAACCTTGGTTTTCGCAGGCCACACGGACGTTGTCCCGGCCGGACCACTGGCGGAATGGGCCTACCCCCCTTTTGAACCCACGGTTTCAGACGGCTGGTTATATGGTCGTGGCAGCGCCGATATGAAATCGGCCTTGGCGGCGATGATCGTCGCCTGTGAGCGATTCATCAACCAACAAATCGCATTCACCGGTAAAATCGGCTTCCTGATCACCAGCGATGAAGAGGCCGCGGCGACGAATGGCACAACGCGCGTTATGAAATCATTGGCCGACGCTAACCTTCATTTCGATTACTGCATTGTAGGGGAACCCTCGAGTGCCCAACAATTGGGCGATATGATTCGCGTTGGTCGTCGCGGCTCGTTGAATGCCCATCTGGTTGTTCGAGGCAAATCAGGTCATGTGGCTTACCCAGACACGGTCATTAATCCAATTCATAAGGCTATGCCGGCAATTGGCGCCTTATCTTGCAAGCAATGGGACCAAGGCAATGAATTCTTCCCGCCAACCACCTTTCAAGTCTCTAACTTCAATGCTGGTGTGGGCGTCCAAAATGTCGTCCCAGGTGAAGCCCATATTGATTTCAATTTTCGCTACTCGACCGCGTCAACCCACACAGACCTGATGCTTAAAACGGAAACGATCTTGAAGGACCATGGGCTCGAATTCGACATCCAATGGTCTCTTTCAGGCGAGCCGTTCTTGACCGATAAAGGCCCCCTCATCGACGCAGCCGTTGCAAGCTTGCTGGCGATTACGGGTCAGAAGGCGATACGCTCGACCGGTGGCGGCACCTCGGATGGCCGGTTTATCGCCCCTTACGGCATTCAAGTTATTGAACTGGGCCTCGTCAATGAAACCATCCATAAAATCAATGAGCGGGTTCGCGTTGGGGATCTTGCCGTGCTCACCAATATTTATTCTGATCTAATCTTTCGTCTATTGAGCCGCCATGACTGAGCCGCGCTATCCTGATCTTGAAATTTACATCAAGGCGCCTGACCTGGACCTGGTTGCGGATGCAATTCAGTCAATTTTGTGCCCCATTACCTGGTCCAAAACACCTAGCCTCTATCAGGGTCTTGCGACAACGGCGCAGGGCAGCAGCGAGGTGATCCTCCAAACCAGGGCCTATAAAGCCTTCACCAGCATCTGGCTCAAGGTCAACATCTCGAACTGGGAAACCGATCTTGATTTTGCGCTTGCGCTGAGCGCTCAGTTGCCCAACGAAATTCGAGCAAGCATTGATTCCTGGCAGGAGCAAGAACCCGCGACGCCTGATTTGTGGTGGCGCATCCAAGATGGCCTACTAAAGCAAGTCCAATGGGGCTAATTCGTTGGGGAATGGTGGTGCTTGCAACCCTGAGCGTTGCCTTGATTGCCACCGTTTGGTTTCTGCCCGCAAGCCTCATTTGGCGATTGATTGAGCCGAATCTATCGCTTGATCAAGATGTGCGCGTTGCCCTGCCACGGGGGTCCTGGCGGCAAGGCCATATGCTGGTCCAGTTTCGAGGATTTCCGCCATCACGGGTATCTTGGCAAGCGGATTGGCCAAGTTTCATTGACGACTCACTGGCCTTGACTCAAACGGTCAGCCTTGCCGGCTCAGGGCATCAGATTACCGGCACGCTGCAATTATTATTGAATCAAGAGGCCGTTTTGATTGAACAGCTCAGCGGCGAGGTTCGCAGCAGCGACATCAACCAACTGGCGGGCGCCTACGGGCATCATTTTTCAGGGCTGGTGACGCTCAAAAATGGTTATGTCACGATATCCGCGCAATGCGTGAACGCTTTAGCAGGTGATTTGTCCTGGTCTGGCGGGCCGGTATCACTCAATGGCTTTAATGGGGTTGCCCATTATCAACTGCCACCTTTACAGGCCAACCTTGATCTTGAAAATTGCTCGCCAGCACTCAATCTCACTCGGGATGGGGCGCCTTTGGCACGTCTTGTATTAGGGCTTGACGGCTGGTTCAGAGCGCAATTACAGCCCCGCTTACTCATCTTGGCGCAAGTCCCTGGGGCGGCGCAGCTAACAGATCCGCTGCTGTTTGAAGAAAAAATCCTGTAACCTTACCAAAACGAAACGCTTGGGTACCCATGGGTCAATTCAATCTCGCTACCGTCCAAAAACCGTTGTCAGTGGGGATCTTTTTACTGCTCGGTGGCTACTCTATTTATCTCGTGGTTGAGAATGTGCTTTTTTATCTTGACGCGGATTTAGCCGCTGAGGTCTCTCACTCTGCGGCGTCCGTTCAGGACTCTGCATCCTCGATTGCCAGCAACGGACCCAGCCTTGCGACCCGGCAGCTGTTTGGACGGGCCGATGACAATCAACAAGAGGAAGTCATCAGCGCGCCGACCACTCGGCTCAACCTCGAGCTGCAAGGTGTTTTCTTGAGCGATGTCCCCAGCACCTCGAGTGCGATTGTTGCCGAACGCGGCAAGGACGGCAAACTATACCTTGTAGGCGATAAGCTACCGGGCAACAGTGTCCTACATTCGGTTGAATCCAATCACATCCTATTGCGCCGGGGCGCAAGGCTCGAGAAGCTCTTATTTATCACCAAACGGCTGAATATCGAGGCGTCAAACAGCGCGACAGCATCGACCTCACGGCGCCCGAGCACCCAAGGCAAACCAACCTCGTCAAGACCCACACAAGCGTCGCAATCGGGTTCACCAAGCGCTGGATCAGCAATTCTGAGCGCCGTTCGGGACCGCTTGCAACGCAATCCTCAGGCAGTGCTCAAAGAATATGGTCTGAGCGCAGTCGCGCCTGGCAGCAGCCAAGGCTATAAAGTTGATACGGCCCACCCAGCCCTGAACAACACGGGTTTGCAACCTGGCGATCGCGTCGTGTCGGTCAACGGCGCGCCCTTAGGCGTTGCCATGAACGATGCTCGATTAATCGACCAAGCGAGAGCCGCCGGTCGGGTCCGAGTAGAAGTCGAGCGCGGTGGAAGACGTTTTTTCCTCACGATTCCGATACCCTAAGCGATAATGATCCCGTAAACTTAGCCGCAAAGAGTAAATCGCAAACCTTATGACTTTTGTTGCAAGAACCCTGTTCATTTTCTGCCTGCTGACCTCAGCCATTGCTCAGGCGGATGACAGCTGGAAGATCAATTTAAAGAACGCCGATATCCGAGAGTTTGTGACCCAAGTCTCGGCCATTACCGGCAAGAGTTTTATCATTGATCCCCGAGTCAAAGGGGATGTTACCGTTGTCTCCAACGTCAATATGGACGAGGAATCGGTTTATCAACTCTTTCTGAGCGTGCTTCAGGTCCACGGTTACGCTGCGGTTTCAGCGGGTTCCGCCATAAAAATTGTACAAACTGTCCTCGCAAAACAAAACAGTAACCCCGATGATTTTGTCGATGATCTTGAATCGCAGGAACTGGTCACCCGGGTCATTACCGTCAGCAACGCGCCATCTGAAGAAATGGTGAAGGTGCTGCGGCCATTGATCCCCCAATATGGTCACATCGCTGCCTTGAGCGAGCCCAACGTGCTCATCATTAGCGATCACGCCTCAAACATTAACCGCTTGGTCGAAATCATTAATCGGGTCGACGTTGCCGACAGTCTTGAGGTTGCCATTATCAACCTAAAAGAGGCTTGGGTTGAAGACATGGTTAAACTGCTTGAGGATCTCGCGCCCGATCAAATTGGCAAGAGCGCTAAGGGTCCCAACCGCATCAGCATTGTTGCCAGCGAACGGACCAACAGCCTGGTCATTAAGGGCGAGCGCTATACTTTGGCGCGGGTCAAAGCCCTCGTTGATCAGCTCGATGTGCCTGCGAATCGATCTGGCACCATCAAAGTCATCCGACTGGCCCATTCCGATGCCACCAAGATGGCTGAGATTCTCAGCAACCTGATCAGCAGCAAGAGTAAAAGCAGCGAAGACTCAATGGTTGAAGTCAGCATTCAAGCCGATGAAGCGATCAACGCCTTGGTGATTCGAGCCGATCCAGCCAACATGATCGATTTGATCGGCATTATAGAAAGCCTCGACGTCCGCCGAATGCAGGTCTTAATTGAAGCGGCCATCGTTGAAGTGACCTCAGATTTCAGCCAACAATTGGGCAGCGAACTGGCCGTTGGCGATGCATCCGCCGGCACGACGCCCCTCGGGCTCACCGCTCCGAGCGGGACTTTGGCACAAATCCTTCAGGGCCTGGCAGCACCCAGCGGGCTCATTACGCCGCCGTCAAGCTTTGGTGAGTCGCCCCTCATCGCGGGTGGCAAGGTTTCTGCATCCGGCACCAGTTTTGCTTTTATCGTAAAAGCCTTGGCTGCCAATAGTGATGTCAATCTATTATCGACGCCCAGCATCACAACGATGGACAACGAAGAAGCCAAAATCGTCGTTGGCAAAAACGTCCCCTTTAGAACGGGATCAACGGTGACAGGCAGCCAGGGCACGACCAATCCGTTCACTACCATCCAGCGCGAAGACGTGGGATTAACCCTCGAGGTCACGCCTCACATCAACAGCGACAGCTTGGTTCGGCTATTGATCCATCAGGAGGTATCCGAAGTGGATGCCTCCAGCCTGACCGTCATTGGCTCTGAGGCTGCTGCGGACTTGATCACCAATATACGGACCATCGACACCACCATTTTAGTGGAGAATGAAGAAGTCATTATTCTGGGTGGGTTAATCCGAGACAAAGAGACCCAAGGCGAATCCCGGGTTCCCCTACTGGGCAGTATTCCTGTGCTGGGCGCACTGTTTCGAAGTCGCACCAAGAGCATTGAAAAACAGAACCTATTGGTCTTTCTCAGACCCACGGTTTTAAAGTCTGGCACGGATGTCTCGGCCGCCTCTGAACGAAAGTTTGACCGCATTTTTGAAGTCGAAATTGAAGGCAATGGGCGAAACACCGCCGAGCGCCTTTCCGACCTGTTAGATGGCAGGCTCTAAGGGCGCTCTTGGCTCTATTTATAGAGTCATTAACCAACAACTTCTGAATCTGTTTAGACTCTGGCTGCGGCCAACCTTCATCAATCACGAGCAAGCGGCGCTTGAACTGCTAGCGGCCTCGGTCAATGTCCGCTATATCCTCGATTCTGACTCATTGGCCGATCGCTTATTGCTTGAACTGGGCTGTGAAGCGGGCGGTTTACCCGACCCGCTCACCTTAGACCCCAACGCGCCCAATGCTTACTTTTGCCTAAATCACAGAGAGGGCTTCTGGGGTCGACGCTCAGCGCGTGGGGACGCGCGACCCACCTCGCTTCAGGTCCAGCCCCCTGGCACTGACCAACCGTCAACTCAATTCGTTCCCGTCTCCATTTACTGGGGACACCAGCCCGACCGGGCGCTGTCAATGTGGAAAGTCCTGCTCTCAGATCAGTGGGCATCAACCTCAAAGTTTCGAAAAATACTCTGTATTGCGCTGACCCGACAACATATCTTGGTTCACTTTGGCGCCCCGCTGAAGGTCGACGAATTGACCCGCGATCTGTCTTCTGCGCAGCTTAGAACCAAGCGGCTGCATCGATTGCTCCGAAGTCATTTCAAGAATCAAAAACAGTCTATTCTTGGACCCGATTTATCACACCGGCGAACGCTACTCGATGAACTCCTGGCGGCACCCGCGGTAGAGGCTGCGATCGATGCGGTCACCGAAACCAGCGAACTGCCCAGGCATCGCGTTTCAACCCAAGCCTATCGCTATGCCTCTGAAATTGCCTCGGATCAGTCCTACAGAATTATCCGCTTTTTCAGCATCATTCTGACTTGGCTCTGGAACCGGCTCTACGATGGCATCGAAGTCAGCCACGTCGAGCGCGTTCGGGCCGTCTCAGACAGCGCTGAGATTGTCTATGTGCCCTGTCATCGAAGTCACATCGATTACCTACTCCTGTCGTATGTGCTCTACCACAACGGCCTGGCGCTGCCCCATATCGCGGCAGGCATCAACCTCAACTTATTCCTCGTGGGTCCACTCTTGCGTCGTGCCGGCGCTTTTTTTATGCGTCGCAGTTTCAAAGAGGATCCGCTGTATAAGGCGGTCTTTGACGAATACATCCACCTATTACTTTCAAAAGGTTACAGCCTCGAATATTTTGTCGAAGGCGGCCGAAGTCGGACTGGCGGGATGCTGCCGCCAAGGCCTGGCATGATCAACATGACGTTAAAAGGGTATTATCGGGACCATCGCCGCGATATCCAATTCATCCCCGTTTACTTTTCCTACGAACGGGTGCTCGAGATCAGCAGCTATCTGGATGAACTCAAAGGCAAACGTAAAAAGACAGAATCCTTATTGGATCTCTTTGGCGTGTTTCGGTTACTCAAGCTCAATTTTGGCCAGGTCTCGGTGAATTTTGGCCACCCGATTTCCCTAGAACAGTTCCTCAAAGGCCGAGCGGGCCCGGACTTTGAGACGATAGAGCCCGAATCTCACAAGGCAATTTGCAGCGCCCTTGGACAGCACATTGTAAAAGGGATCAATGCAGCCATCCCCGTGAACCCAACGCAGTTGCTGGCAACCCTCTTTGTGCATGCGGACAGCCTCGAGATTCCCGAACAACGGCTCGTTAGGCAGCTTCGGTTTTTGACAAAACTGATCGAAGTTGACAAAACTTCGTCAATGTTTGACCAGAGCGATGCCGCATTAATCGACTACTTTTTATCAACCTCTGGCGCTGAACGACAGATGCTCAATGGCGAATCCATCATTGGCATCACCCACGGCGGGCTGATTGATATGCGCTACTACAGCAATAGTGTTGCGCATCTTTTGGTACTACCCAGTCTGCTCGCTAATCGTTTATCCCATGGCCCGATGCTTAATGTTGAGCGGGTCGCAGCCCAATTGCAGTTACTCGCGCCAGTCCTTGAAGCCGAACTCTTCTGCAGTCTCGCGCCAAGCGCTGAGCAGATTAATCAGACGCTTAAGACCTTCGACTTCGACGTCACAAGCAAACAAGCGATAACTGAGGGCAGTGATGACGTCCTAACCCATGATCGCAATTTAATGGCGCGAATCATCGCGCCCAACCTTAATCGCCTCGCATTTATTTTCGCGATTCTTGAAATTGAGCCTGACTTTCTGGGCCGCGCCGAGCCCATCAACGACCTAATTCATGCACTGAAAACCAACCCACAAGGATTCAGCCTGGAGGATTTCGTTTTTACTGAGACAATGCTTGCGGCAATCAGAAAAATCCTTCCATTAGAACAATCAACGGCGCGGCGGGCTGAGACCCTGGCTGCCTGCAAGGAGGCGCTGGCCTGCCTAGTCAGCGCAGAAACCCAACAAAGACTCAACGCACTGGCGCTAAACGGGATTGAAGAAAACATCCAGTCGACTGCTACGACCGGTTAACTGGTAGACAGGGCGGCGGGCGTTGATCGCGGGTTCTCGATCAACTCGAGGCCGTTTCACAATCGTGCGGCGAATACCCAACGCCTGGGCGGCCGTTAAAAAAGGTTGAAGCTCAGCGCCTTGCCCTAAGAAGGCCTGCAACATCTGCATGTTGCCAGGCGGCAACGCAGACTTCTTCTTCTCCTCAAACATCGGGTCAACCAGCGCAGCATCAAATCCTTTTGCCGGCAAAAAAGCCTGGGTACTATCCCAATGGTGAAGGGTCAGCCGATCCAGTATGGGTTTCAAA
This sequence comes from uncultured Pseudomonadales bacterium, assembly GCA_905182155.1. Taxonomy (GTDB): domain Bacteria; phylum Pseudomonadota; class Gammaproteobacteria; order Pseudomonadales; family Azotimanducaceae; genus UBA9926. The sequence continues at coordinate 10,944 of CAJJAX010000012.1, read as the reverse complement.
TCTTTCAACTGTTGCGCCCGCATTAGCGCATCCCTAACCAACAAGTAGACCGTTTTAGACCGCTCAAGCATCATGACTTCATGCCCGTATGACGCCAAAATGAACGCATCAATGCCAAGCCCTGCGGTCATATCAAGCACTCGGGCGCCAGGCTTTTCTTTCACAGCCCGAATCAAGAGTTCGCCCCTAGCTGAGATTTTTTTCTGCCGGCGCCTTAACGCAGGACTCGCATAGTTCACGATGAGCGGCGGCTTTTTACCGTAGCGATCAACCAAAGCGAGCCCGGCTGGCTGATTCATTAAGCAATAGCGCATCTACTGGCGAGACTTCTGGGCAACAGTCTCGCGAACATAAAGGGGCGCGGCATCAAGCGCCGTAACAACCTGCCCCGCGGCGAGCATGGCGTCCGCGATCTGCAATAGATTCCGGATATCCGGCGCCACAACATCGATCACTGCTTGGGTTAGATGGCGCTGGCCTTCCAATAAAAAGACACCGTCGCCAGCGAGCGACCAAGACGTTAAGTCCTGCTGAGACAGCATCAAAGCCGTGTAGACCGAAGGTTTCGCCGTAAGACTCGGAATGAGTCCATCGCAGTCTTCATAGAAGGCCCCATAAAACTCATCTTCACGCGCATGCAGAAGCACCAGCACACGCGCAACCCGGGCTTGCTGACCCGCTGCTCGCGCCACAATCGCCATGGTGGGAACCGGGATGACCGGCAAAGCAAGACCATAGGCTAAGCCTTGAACCACCCCAACCGCGATTCTTAATCCAGTGAACGACCCTGGACCTTGACTGAATGCCAAGGCTTGAATGGATTTTAAGTCTTCGCCCTCTTCTTCTAGAAATTGCAGTATCTGAGGCAAAATCTGGCGAGAGTGCCGAAGATCGTTACTGAACAGGCGACTTCGAATTTCACCGGATGTTATTAAGCCCAGCTTTAGATCACGGCCGGTGGTATCAAGTCCTAAAATCATGATCTTTTATCCATAAAGTCCAAAGCTTCTGACGCGCTATTCGTCCATTTAAATTGCGGCAAACTGGCTTGAAGCAAACCCGCATAGCTCGCATTCCAAAAACGAGGATCTCCGATAACAAACAAACCGTGATCACTTTCCTTTCGGATCAGCCGGCCAAACCCTTGCCGTAATTTTAGCGCGCAGTCTGGCAAAATATAGTCGGAAAAGAAATCCAAACCGGCCAGATGGTACGCCCGCCGCCGCGCCATCAACTTTGGGTCATCCGGCTGTAAAAATGGCAATTTATCAATCACCAAGCATTCAAGGCCGGCACCATTAAGGTCAACGCCATGCCAAAAGCTAGTGGTCCCAAGCAGGATACCGTGCTCCGCGTGCTTGAACTCTGTGACCAACGTCTGGAGCGGGCGCTCACCTTGAACAAACAGATTGCCTCGCCGGGAGCCCGAAAGCTGGCTGGCAGCACTCGCGAGCGCTCGGTGGGAGGTAAACAACATTAGGGTTTTTAGTACACCGAGGCTGGCTAAATCGCGTAACAACGCTTGAATAAAATCCGGGTGGTCTACAGCGAACTGCTGCGTTGGCTGGTAACCCATAACCTGCTCAGAATAGGCGAAGGCATTGGGCACCTTAACCGCTTCAGTGGCATCATAGCCAATCTGTTGGCAGAAAAACTCAAACGACGCGTTGACACTGAGTGTTGCCGATACAAAAATTTTTGGGATCGACGCCGTTAGAACCCCCATTACGCCCTGATCAACATCTGGCACCGTCGAGCGAAAAAGCGCGCCACCGCGAGCATCGCTCTCCCACCAATAGCTTTGCGCTTCGTCTTCAATATCTGCCGCGAGCGTCAGCACTTGATCCAATCGATACGCTAAATCGTCATAGGCCGCGACCAGCATTTTTCCTCGATTCAATCTCGGCCCCAAAACGCGCTTCAGCCGAGTCAGGAGTGACTCCAAATCGTCGAGTTGTGCTAGGGCGATGGCTTTAACGATCGGTTCTAAAAAGGACGTCCCTTCAACCGCCTCATAAGCGCGTTCAAATCGCCGTTTTTCCTGACCTAGCAATGTCTGCCATTCGCCAAGCACCGAGTCATGTTGTTGCGGATCGGCATTAACACGCCCGAAAGTGATTGCCATTTCCTTCATCCAATTAAAACTGAAAACGGTCTGCTTCGCATCTCGCGCTAACCGAAGCAATTGATCGGCTTCATCAATTAATTGCACATCCATCTTATCGATCAGATCGACCAGGTCATCGCTCGGATTTACATAGCGAGACATCAGTAACTGGTGATTCACAACCATGACATCGGCAACATCAGCCTGCTTGCGTGCCGCATAAAGTGCGCACTGATCAAAGCGTGGACAGCGGGTCTTCTGACACTCATCAACCGTTGCCGTAATCAACGGCGTCAGATCAGAACTGAGGACTTCTAATTCAGATAAATCATCTTCAGCAAGATCAATCGAGACGTTAGTGGTGAAGGTGTTCAGCAAGCATTACTAAAGATAATGTCTTGGACGGTGACTCGAATAACTGAGAAAATTTATAAAGACAGAGATAATTGCTTCTGCCTTTAAGCACCGCAACCTTTTTGGAGGACCCCAAAACCCTCAGTGCGATCTCCAGGTCTTCATAAAATATTTGATCTTGCAGCAGCTTCGTATAGGTAGAAATAAGAACGCGCTTGTTGGACAGCAGAACGGGGACTAAATAGCCAAGGCTCTTACCAATACCGGTCTCAGCTTCGATGACCAAGTCACGGGACTGCGTCAACGCCCGCTCTATTGCGCAGGCAAACTCGATTTGCCCCGGTCGCGAACGAAAGGATGGTAGCATTTGACGCATCAAACCCTCTGAGGAGAATAGCGCGCTGAGTTGGTAATCAGACATAGCGATCGCCCTGACAACAATTTGCGCTTATGCTGGCCTCTTATCCTAGGAATTACAAATAATGAATAATGAATAATGAATAATGAATAATGAATAATGAATAATGAATAATGACTTTTCGACCATCATACTTGCCGGCGGGAAAGGCCAGAGAATGGGCGGGCAAGATAAAGGTCTCGTGCACTACCAGGGTCATCCGCTGATTCATCAAAGCTTGCTGCTGGCAAGACAATGCACCCGTGCCATCGTCATCAGCGCCAATCGAAACATCCCGCAATATCAATCACTGGCTGATGTCGTCATCAAAGACAACTTGCCAGACTATGGCGGCCCCCTGTTTGGCATTCAAGCCTGTGCCACGAGCGTTTCAACCGATTACACTTTAATCATGGCCTGCGACCTGCCTAGGTTGACCTCTGACCTGGTACAAAATTTACAAAGGGCTTTGTTTGACCCGGCATGTGAATTTGACGCCGTCGTTTATCGACAAGGGGGGTTCTTACAATGCGGACTGATCGCTATCAAAACGCCGGTACTGACCTCGATTGATGCCGAACTCTTGTGCGGGCAGCAATCGGTTAGGCGATGGTTAGAAGCCCTGCCGCTTTTGATTCTCGATAGTCATGACGCTTTCGCCTTTACCAACTTTAACGTCCCAGGAAATTTTACCGCAGACCCATCGACTTAAGGACTATCGGCCGCAGATATTATTTTTTTTGCGTGGCCATAACCAAGCGGACCTTTAGCCAACGTCTACTGCGCAGCGCAGAAAAATGATTAACGCAATGACGACCCCAGCACGGACTAACCGCCTTTATTTCGGTCAATAAAAAAGCCCTACGAAAGGGCTTTTTTATCTTCCAATGCTTTAAAAAGCATTGCTGTTTTTGGCACCTACTTCTTTTTCTTAGCAACCGCTTTCTTAGCAACCGCTTTCTTTTTCACAGCTTTCTTAGGAGCCGCTTTCTTAGCAGCTGCTTTCTTAGGCGCTGCTTTCTTAGCAGCCGCTTTCTTAGGCGCTGCTTTCTTAGCAGCCGCTTTCTTAGGCGCTGCTTTCTTAGCAGCCGCTTTCTTAGGCGCTGCTTTCTTAGCAGCCGCTTTCTTAGGCGCCGCTTTCTTAGGCGCCGCTTTCTTAGCAGCCGCTTTCTTAGGCGCTGCTTTCTTAGCAGCCGCTTTCTTAGGCGCCGCTTTCTTAGCAGCCGCTTTCTTAGGCGCCGCTTTCTTTGCAGCTGCTTTCTTAGGCGCCGCTTTCTTTGCGACTACTTTTTTAGCAACAGCTTTTTTAGCAACCGCTTTTTTAACAACAGCTTTTTTAACAACAGCTTTTTTAGCAGCGGGCTTTTTCTTTGCAGCAGGTTTCTTTTTTGCAACCACGGTTAATACTCCTTTAGTGACTTTTACTTTTAAGACTCACTCATTTTAGGCTATGAAGCATCTCCTCGGCGTAACTCAGAATCATAGCTTAACTCAGAGCTGGGGTAACATCGATGCGCTGGGGTCAAGTTTAGAAAATTCTCTTCACTTTGCACACCTTTTTTTTGCAAAGAAATCATTAAAAAAAATAACGCGATTTACCCTCTAAGGGTTCTCATTCGGGAATTAAAGCGCCTTTAACGTTTTTTGAACCATCGCTTTAATCTCATTGGTTGTCCCATTCCCATCAATCATCGCGTACTGCGCACCGGTTTTTTGTGTCAGTGTTTTGTAAAACGCAACAAGCGGCGCGGTCTGATCGCGATAAATCCGCAAACGATCTCGGATCGTCTCTTCTTGATCGTCATCTCGTTGCACCAGTGCCTCGCCCGTCTCATCGTCCACTCCTGCGGTTTTAGGCGGGTGGTATAGCACGTGATACGTTCGTCCCGATCCGGGATGAACACGTCGTCCGCTTAAACGTTTTATAATTTCATCATCCGGCACCGTGATTTCAATCACTTGATCAATTTCAATGCCCGCATCTTTTAGCGCCTCGGCCTGAGGGATTGTTCGAGGAAAACCATCGAACATCACACCATCCTTTGCATCTGGTTCAAGAATTCGGTCTTTTATGAGATCGATAATAACGCCATCAGGAACTAATTCGCCACGATCCATCACGCCTTTTACTTGAAGACCCAAAGGGGTTTGATCTTTTATCGCTTGTCGCAACATGTCGCCTGTTGAAATTTGAGGAATACCATAGGCTTCAGTAATGAACTGTGCCTGAGTCCCTTTGCCAACCCCGGGCGCACCTAACAAGATTAATCGCATAATATTCCCTTACCCTTTTAGATGGATTTTTAACTTGTAAATCGACGAGCTGACACCACATTCGGAATCTTTTGCATCATCTCCAAAACCTTAATCAAGGTTTTCAACGATTCAACTTCAATCGTCATATTAAGATCAACTCGTTGTGCAACCTGGTCCGTAACAGAATGCATCATGATCACGTTAATGGCTTCTTTGACGAACAAACCCGTTATTTCAAACAGTAGACCCGATCGATCGTAGGCTTCGACTTTTAAGTCAACTGAAAATACAGCTTGTGCACCCTCTTGCCAGGATAACCGCATCAACCGGCCATACGCATCGCCCTGCAACACCGCAACGCATTCTTGAACATGTACCCCAACAACCCCAGCGTCACTAATAATACCAGCGATAGAATCTCCGAGCACGGGGTTGCAGCATGTTGCAATGTCATGCTCACGACCACCCAGGCCTTTAATCAAGGTCGGCGCGAGATCGGTCTCAAAGCCCAGGTGAAGTTGTGAGGATGCCCGGATATCCAATTCATTTACAGCCACCCATTCGGCGACATCTGACAGCTGAAGGTCACCCCGCCCAAGGGCTACTAAGAATTCTTCCTCATCCGAAAATTCGAAAGCCGCGCCAATCAATACTTTGCGCGCAGCATCGATCCCTAATTGCATCAGTTCCGCATCAACCAGACGCTGCCCTTCTTCCAGATTTTTCTTACGTTCCCGGAGCCCAAACCAAGCTTGGATTTTGGTTTTCGCCTTTGACGTTGTGACATACCCCAAATGAGCATGCAGCCATTCTCGCCGAGGCAAGGCCTCAGCGCCTGTTATCACCTCAACATGGTCGCCCGACATCAAAACATGGTTTAGCGATACCACCTTCCCATTGACCTTGGCGCCACAACACTTGTGGCCAATTTCAGTATGGACCTTATAGGCAAAATCAACTGGGGTTGCCCCCGGCGGCATATCGATAACATGGCCTTCAGGCGTAAACAAATAAACCCGGTCGAGGCTGACGTTGGCCATCATCTCGCTCGCCGACTCAGGCAAGTTTTTAACCTCATCCTGCCATTCGATCACTTGCCGCAACCAAGACAACCGCCGTTCATAACGAGCCGCCCGGTCAGTCGGTGATTTTTCCTTATAAGTCCAATGCGCACAGACGCCATACTCTGCTTCGTGATGCATCCCTTCCGTTCGAATTTGGACTTCTAAGACTTTCCCTTCAGGACCAATCACGGCCGTATGCAGCGACTGATAGCCGTTGTCTTTTGGATTGGCGATATAATCGTCAAACTCATTCGGAATATTGCGCCAAAGATTATGCACAATCCCTAAAGCGCGATAACAATCATCCGCAGAGCTGACAAGAATCCGAATAGCACGCACATCATAGACTTCAGAAAACGGAATGCCTTTTCGGCTCATTTTCTTCCAAATGCTACAGATATGCTTCGCGCGACCCTCAAGCTCCGCCATGAGGTTAACGAATCCAAGTTTAGACTCAAGGGCTTCGAGCACAGAGCCTATATACTGGTCCCGCACAGTCCGCTTTTCATCCAGCAAAGTTGCAATCCGGCGATAGGCATCCGGTTCTGTGAACCTGAAGGCGAGATCCTCTAGCTCCCATTTCAATTGGCCGATACCCAAACGGTGTGCGAGCGGCGCATAAATTTCTGTGACCTCCTGCGCAAGCCGTAGTTGTTTGGATCGATCCGCCTTGGCGGCTGCCCGAATAGCGCAGGTTCTTTCAGCCAACTTGATCAGTGCAACTCGAATGTCATCAACCAAAGCGACGAGCATTTTCTTTGCTTGTTCAACTTGGTCGGAGGTCTCACCCAAGACCACCTCGTTTTTCAGGATATGGATATTGCTGATGGCGGCCATCTTCAGCACACCCTCCACCAAGTCTGAAACCTTTACGCCAAATTGCTTACGAATATGATTAACCGTAATTTGCTTCTCTCGAGCCGCTCTATAAACAATTGCCGCGATCAAGCCATCCTCGTCAACCCAGAAATCTCGCAGAAGATCGGCAATTTCCAAGCCCATATAGTAACTGCTACGACCCGATGGCCAGCCCGATCCCAATTGGATCGCCTTTTCTTCGGCTTGCGCTGACAGATCACATGCCCGGTTAATTCTTTCAAGATCTAAATCTGCGCGTTCAGCCCCAAGGTCCTTCAACCATTGACCCAGATCAAACTGGCCGGCTTCGAAAACGATTCGTTGCTCTCTTGGTTTAACCATTGCTCGCGCCTCTGCTAAAAAGCGCAATGGATTCCATATGAGCGGTATGCGGAAACATATCGATCATGCCCAGTTGGTCAAGCTGATAACCGCCAGCAATAAGAATGTCTGCGTCGCGCCTAAGCGTCTTTGGATTACAAGAGACGTAGACTATTTTTTCACAAGCAATCTCAACGAGCTTGTTACAAACCAACTCCGCACCTGATCTCGGTGGGTCCAAAAGGACTTTATTAATCTGCGGCAAGACGAGCGATGAATTTTCAGTACTGTATAGGTCCGCGACGTCAAAGGACGCATTCTTCAAACCATTGAGCTGCGCATTTTTCCGGGCTCTGTCGACACTCGCGGTCGATGCCTCAAGGCCAATGACGCCCGCGGCGGCCTGAGCAATCGCAAGGGAAAAATTACCAATGCCGCAAAAGGCGTCTAGGACCTGATCGCCTGGCTTTAAGTCAAGCAGATCTAATGCACGGTTTACCATCTCTTGGTTCACGGCTTGATTCACTTGGGTAAAGTCCATGGGATGAAACTCAAACACCAAACCTTGATCGTTTAAACGGTAATGCAGCAGCGGGTCGGCATTTTCGGTAAGTGGCCTGACCGAGTCAGGACCTTTCGATTGCAATAAAACCATAACCTGATGTGCGCTCTGAAAATCAGCGAAAGCCGCCAAGTCCGAGGCCGACAGAATCGTTAGATGCCGAACCACCAAAGCAACGGATCCATTCGATGCCGCGACCTCTATTTGAGGAATGCTGCTGCGACTATCAAGTCCATCGATGAGTCGAGACAGCGGCTCTATGAGTTCTGCAAGCTCAGGAACCAAGACCTGGCAGGACGTCATCTCGGTGATATAGGCCGAGCCAACTTCACGAAAACCAATCAAGGTTCTAACCCTTCTTAGCAACATGCTTGACCCCAAGGCGGGCTTTACTTCGATAGCCAACATCCTTACCGGATAGCGTTTCTAACCAAATTTTGGGCTCGCATTGATCGAAGAGCGTTTGCAACCATTCCCGCTTAAAGGCAAGTTGTGCTGGCCGATCAAAATGCTGATAAGAGCAGCCGCCACATTGCGCTGCATGGGCGCAAACCGGGATCACCCGCGCTGGATGATCTTGTTCTATGTTCTGGGATTGACAGATCCATTGACCCTTTTTCTTCTTCAAAGGCACAATCAGCGCGCGCTCGCCAGGCAAGAGCCCATGGGTTGCATATCGGCCGTCTTCGCTGAGGCAGGTACCCTCAATGGTCAAAGTATGACCGACATCGGTAAACGGAAGTTTCCTCTTTCGCATAATAACGGCCGGCAGTGTTTGGTGGAGGGGCCCAGAGTCGGGTTTAGGCAACGGACCGTTATTTTAAGCCAAGTCAGCGGTATATACACCTGTCGATAAGTAGCGATCTCCACGATCACAAATAATGGCAACAATCGTTGCATTTTCGACGGTCTCACTGATCTTCAGTGCCGCAGCGACCGAGCCGCCAGACGAAACGCCAGCGAAGATACCCTCCTCACGCGCAAGCCGGCGCATCATGTGCTCGGCTTCTTTCTGATCAATATCCATCACACGATCGACGCCTTCTGGCTGATAGATCTTTGGAAGATAGGCTTTGGGCCAGCGCCTAATACCTGGAATGGCTTGACCCTCGACAGGCTGCAAGCCGATGATTTCAATTTCGGGTTTGACTTCACTGAAGTATCGTCCAACGCCCATAATGGTGCCAGTGGTTCCCATCGAGCTGACGAAATGAGTGATTTCCCCATTGGTCTGACGCATTATTTCTGGCCCCGTGCCTTGATAATGCGCAAGCGGGTTATCAGGGTTCGCAAATTGGTCGAGCACGATGCCGTCGCCTGCCTGCATCATTGACTGAGCAAGGTCCCTCGCGCCTTCCATACCTTCCTGCTGAGTCACCAAAATCAGTTCCGCCCCATAAGCCTGCATCGCAGCCTTGCGCTCGTCGCTCATGTGCGCTGGCATGATCAATTTCAACCGATAGCCTTTTATCGCAGCCGCCATTGCCAAGGCAATACCGGTATTACCACTGGTCGCTTCAATCAACACGTCACCCGGTTGAATCACGCCGCGCCGTTCTGCGCACTGGATCATACTCAGCGCGGGCCGATCCTTGACCGAGCCAGCCGGGTTATTGCCCTCCAACTTAGCGAGCACGGTGTTTGTCGTCGACCCGGGCAGACGCTGCAATCGCACCAAAGGGGTTTCTCCGACGCATTCCTCAATCGTTGGGTACTGGATAATAAGCTCCTTGCCTGACTGGCCGTTATGGATTACAAAAGCTTAATCGAATGCAGTCTTCCCTAGAACCACTGACTGCCTCTAAGCTCAGTTCAATTCGGAATAACGAGCCAGCGAGAATCGAGTTAGAGGTTAAAACAAGAGAATCGAGTGCGAGGTTAAAGCGAGAGAATCGGGTTAGAGGTTAAAGTGAGAGAATCGGGTTAGAGGTTAAAGCAAGAGGCTAGCGTTAGATGTTAAAGCGGGAAGTTAAACAGACCAATCCTGAACGGTCCCGGCAGCCCCTCGGCGGCGCGCTACTGTCATCTGCGGTTTACGGCAATGGGTTTACGGCAATGGGTTTCCGTTGGCGTTTAAATTGACCTATCGATTAGGGCAAGGATTAACGTCGTCGGCCAGCCGATGCTGGCCTTGCTCAATCCCAACCGAATGTCAGCGGTCTAGCTCACGTTGTCCGCGTCCATGACGCGTCACAACGACACGCCTTACGCCAAACCGATGACCCGAACCTTGGGTCGTGAAGCCCTAAGCAAAGGTCCTCAAGCGCAAAGCCTAATCTTTGTCTTGACCACCTACGCTTTGGATCCAAACCGAGCCGCCTTGACGCGCTTACTCATCGACTTGGGTCAAAAGTTTATGCTGGTACCCATCGAGCGCTTTACTGATAAGCCATTATCAAATGCCACCACAGATTTGATTCTGATCGATGCGCTCCATTTAAGTCACGCAGGTCACGAGCATCGGCTTACGCACTTACTGAACGAGCATCCTGGCGCGCGAGCCGTGGTCAGCGACACCTTTAACCCCCGTTTAAGTCCGAACCCAAAAAGGCTTGTGTCGCATCGACAATTGGCGCACGAACTACACTCATCGCCGGAAAGCTTTAATCGCTCAGGGCCCGAGAAGGCACCTACTGAGATCTCAAACCAAATGCTTTCGAGGCAAGCCAGCCCAAAAGTGCCACAAGGCATCGCCCAGCCGGCATCTGATCTGGCATTGATGCCCGGAAAAAACCCAACCCATGTTCGATCAAAAACTTGCGATCGAGCGGGTCCGCGGACAGCCGGCTTTGGCAATGGAGCTCTATCATCTGCTCAAAACCAGTCTTAGCCAGGATCTTGCTGACCTCGAGTCCGCGGTTCGCAACGATGATTTGCGCGCAGCACAACGCGCATTACATAAACTATCCGGCGCGCTCGCGCTGACCGGCTCGCGCTGACCGGCGCGCGCCAACTCGAGCAAACGGTCGAGCTCGCCCAAGGCGCGTTAAAAACCGGGGGCAACCTCACCGAGGTTCGTCACGTG
>CAJJAX010000011.1 GCA_905182155.1 uncultured Pseudomonadales bacterium | reverse complement strand
AGGCGCCAATCCACTGGGTGGCTGCTTGCCAATCTTGCTTCAAATGCCGGTGTTTTTAGCACTTTATTGGACCCTCATGGAGAGCGTTGAGTTGCGCCATGCCCCCTTTATCCTTTGGATCGATGATTTATCGGTGATGGATCCGTTCTTCGTGTTGCCGATTTTGATGGGTATCTCAATGTACTTAACCCAAAGGATGCAACCGGAGCCACCGGATCCTGTTCAGGCGAAGGTTTTTAAGTTTATGCCAATTATTTTCACTTTTTTCTTTCTCTGGTTCCCCTCGGGCTTGGTTTTGTATTGGCTGATCAACAACATTATATCCGTGTTGCAGCAACTTTATGTGACGCGCCAACTTGAAAACGCACCCCGATCCTAACCCGCTAAATGCCCCCGACACGATTGTTGCCGAAGCAACGCCAGCCGGTCGCGCCGGTGTGTCGGTGGTGCGACTCTCTGGCGCGGCAGCGCTAACCATCGCCCAGGGCGTGGCCGGGGCGATCGACAAACCAAGACACGCTTATTTTCGATCCTTTAAAACGCGCGGTGCGGCCGTTTTTGATCAGGGGTTGGTACTGTATTTCAAGACCCCAAACTCTTTTACCGGCGAAGACGTGGTCGAATTTCATGGCCATGGTGGCCCGATTGTGGTGAGCACACTGATCCAAACCTGCGTTGACTTCGGCGCCAGAATGGCCAGGCCGGGTGAGTTTAGCGAGCGGGCTTTTATCAACGAGAAAATGGATTTAGTGCAACTCGAAGGGGTTGCTGACCTGATTGCTAGCGCATCGGAGCAAGCTGCAAAGAGCGCCTTGGGATCTTTGACCGGTGTCTTTTCAAATGCGGTTAACGCGCTGGTTGCTGCGGTGGTTGAGCTTCGAATCTACATCGAAGCCTCGATTGATTTTCCGGAAGAAGAGATTGATTTTCTAGCTGAGCCGTTTGTGCTTGAACGAACAAATCGGATTGAAGACCAATTGTCTCAGATTTTAAAACAGGCCGAACAGGGTCGAAGGTTACAGTCCGGGTTTTCGATTGCGCTTGTGGGGTCTCCGAACGCGGGTAAGTCGAGTGTCTTGAACCGATTTTCGGGTCAAGACAGCGCCATTGTGACGGCGATACCCGGGACCACGCGGGATGTGATCCGTGAGCAATTATTACTGGATGGTTACCCGATTCAAATTGCCGATACAGCCGGTCTTCGGCAGGCCACCGATGCCATCGAGCAAGAGGGGATTTATCGCGCTCGTCAAACCGCGGCGACAGCGGACCTGTGCTTGTGGGTCGTTGATGTGACGGCGCTCAACTTGACGCACTCGAGCCCAAACCGCGCGGATATCGAGAAGAAAATAACCGCAGCGCAGACAACGGTGTTTGAAGATGCTTTGGCGCCAGAAGTCCAACTCATTGTTTTGAATAAAATGGATTTGTTGCCAGAACCGACCCAGCGCCAGGTTTTCAGTTTGTTCGAGGCGGATCATAACGTGATTCCCGTTTCAGCAAAAACAGGCCTAGGCTGGCATCATCTAACGGCGGGCATCAAGCGTCAGATCGGCGTCAGCGACGACTCTGAATCTTTGTTTTCGGCCAGAACACGCCACATTGTTGCGTTAACAGAGGCCGAGCAACACCTGGCTCAGGCAAAAAAGAGTTTGTTGGCGGGCTTACCGGGGGAGCTTATGGCCGAAGATCTTAAATTGGCCCAGATGGCCCTTGGCGAACTGACCGGACAAGTGACCAGCGATGATTTGCTCGGAAAAATTTTTGGTAGTTTTTGCATCGGCAAGTAATTAAAACCCCGGCGGCTTGGGATCTGAGTCAAAGCATCCTAACATTGTCCCCCTCGGCGGCACTTGCGGGCCGTGAGGGCAAAAAAATCAAAGGCTTTTCTGGCGCTGTGGTGCGAACATTGACAAGTCCTTGTTCGGGCAATCAAAAGCAAGTGTCAGGGTAAAGCCTTAGTGGGTCCCGGGACAGCACCTGATGCGACTCGGGCTTTTAGACAAATCAAATGGGCCGTGCTGAACAACGGGCCGGTTCGAACAAAGAACTGCGACGGGTTTGAAGAACCATTAAATCGAGGGGTTTGAATTGCAAGAGACGTTTGATGTGATTGTTGTGGGTGGGGGTCACGCTGGCAGCGAAGCGGCTTTGGCGGCGGCTCGCATGGGCGCGCAAACGTTGTTGGTGACGCAGAATATCGAGACGTTGGGCCAAATGTCCTGCAATCCAGCGATCGGCGGAATCGGTAAAAGCCATTTGGTGAGAGAAATAGATGCCTTGGGTGGGGTTATGGCCGAAGCCGCAGATGCGGCAGGGATTCATTTTAGAGTGTTGAATGCGCGCAAAGGCCCGGCCGTTCGCGCGACAAGAGCCCAAACGGATCGGCAGCTGTATAAGCAATTTATTCGATCACGATTGGAAAACCAGCCAGGGCTCAGGATTTTTCAACAATCTGTTGATGATTTGATTGTTGAAGGCGATCGGGTGGTTGGCGTGGTGACGCAAATGCAACAGCGTTTTCTGGCCCGCTCGGTCATTCTGACCGTTGGCACCTTTTTGGGCGGCATTATTCATGTTGGCTTAAATCAGCAGAGTGGCGGGCGTGCAGGGGATTCAGCCTCAAATCGGTTAGCCGATCGATTGCGCGAGCTACCCTTTGCCGTGGGTCGATTAAAAACCGGAACGCCACCGAGGGTTGATGCGCGCAGCGTTGATTTTAGTACGCTCACACCGCAACCTGGGGACCTGCCCACGCCAAAAATGTCATTTTGGTCAAATGAGGGTGACCATCCGGAGCAGGTGCCGTGTTATATCACGCATACGACCGAGCGAACCCATGACATTATCCGCGCCGGATTAGATCGCTCGCCTTTGTATTCTGGCGTGATTGACGGGATTGGGCCGCGATATTGTCCATCCATTGAAGACAAGATCGTTCGATTTGCGGATAAAACGTCTCATCAAATCTTCATTGAACCCGAGGGGCTCAATACCCACGAGCTCTATCCAAACGGTATCTCCACCAGCCTGCCCTATGATGTTCAAGTTGCACTACTGCAAAGCATTCCCGGGTTTGAGTCGGCGCACATCACCCGGCCTGGCTATGCCATTGAATATGATTATTTTGAACCGAGGGATTTGAAGTATCAAGATATAAGGGCTTATTTAAACGGACTATTTTTTGCGGGCCAAATTAATGGCACAACCGGCTATGAAGAAGCTGCTTCTCAGGGGCTAATGGCGGGAATAAACGCACACCTAAAGGTAAAGGAGCAGCAGCCCCTAATTATAAACAAGCTTATGTTGGCGTTATGGTCGATGATTTAGTTACTAATGGGACTCAAGAGCCTTACCGAATGTTTACCAGCCGGGCCGAATATCGGCTTATCCTTCGCCAAGATAATGCCGATCAACGGTTGTGCGCAATCGGCCGAAAATTTGGGTTGCTGTCGGATGGTCAATGGCAAGCATTCGAACAAAAGCAGGAAGCGATCGAGGTGCTGAAAAGCCAGATGAAATCGGCTTTGGTATTTCCGGGCAATGGCGCTGTTGATGCTGTTTTGAACGAGCCGATGCACAAGGAATATCGTTTATCAGAACTCATTAAGCGGCCAGAAGTGAATCTCCCTGATTTGTTGTCAGCGGCCGCGTGCCCGCTGCCTGAATTAGAGGTCATTGAACAAGTTGAAATCGAGTTCAAATACCAAGGTTATATTGACCGGCAAACGCAAGAAATCTCAAGATTGAAAGCGCAGCAGGGCTTGGCCATCCCGTTGGATTTAGATTATTCGACAATTTCCGGTCTTTCGAATGAGGTCAGACAAAAATTGGCGCAGGTAAAGCCTGAGAACCTTGGACAGGCGGGCCGAATCTCGGGTGTAACCCCAGCCGCAGTTTCATTGCTCTTGGTTCATTTAAAACGCAAGGGCGGCTTAGCCAAGCGCGCAGCCACCATTTGAGCTTAGAAACCGAACTTGCGGATGGGCTCCAAGCCTTTGCCGCCGAGCAATGTCAGACGCCAGCAGGTTTACCGGTCGATGTGTTGGCGCTCGAAAATGCTTTTTTAAGCTATTTCCGGCTGCTTCAGCAGTGGAACAAGGCGTTTAACTTAACGGCAATACGCGATGATCGAGGTCAGGTCATCCGCCACCTGCTGGATTCGCTCGTTATTTTGCCGTTCGTTTCGGGGGGCTCGCATTATGGATGTCGGCACGGGTGCCGGGTTGCCGGGGATTCCGTTGGCTATCTGTTTGCCGAATCATGACTTTGTTTTGGTTGATTCCAATAGTAAAAAAACTCGGTTTCTAACCCAGGTCAAAGTGGCGCTGGATCTTACCAACCTGAAGGTGGTTCATGACCGGGTTTCGAAGCCATCCCGCCGGGGGGGGTTGATCAAGTGCTTTGCCGAGCGTTTAAGCCGCTTGACACACTGGTGCCGGCAATAAAACACTTGCTGAATGAAGATGGCGTTATACTCGCCATGCTCGGTAAGTCGCCAGAAGCTGACGTGATGCATCGACTGGCTCAGCAAGCAACCATTAGGCTGTGGCCGTTGTTTGTCCCGGGGCTGAATGAGGATCGATTTTTGATCGAGATCCGACCCAGCAAGGGTGAGTCCGAGTGAATAACCGAGTCAATCGATCAAGGAGCCACAGTTGAAAGTATTTGCAGTGGTCAACCAAAAAGGCGGGGTGGGAAAAACCACCACCTCGGTAAATTTGGCGGCGTGCTTAGCGGCAATGCGGCGCCGGGTTTTGCTCATCGATTTAGATGCCCAAGGGAATGCCACAATGGGTTGCGGGGTCGATAAAGCTGCGTTGGTCGAATCAGTTTATGACGTTCTGGTCTTAGATCAGGGTCTGCAGAACGTTATGGTGGATGGGGCTGGCGGCTTAAGGGTCGTTGGCGCGAATGCGGACCTGACCGGGGCGGAAATTGATCTGCTCGATCTCGAAGACCGAGAGTATCGTTTAAAATCGGCTTTAAGCCGAGTCAGCGACCAATTTGATTATGTTGTCATTGATTGTCCGCCGGCGCTGAATTTACTCACTATTAATGCGCTGGCCGCGGCTACGAGCCTGATTATTCCAATGCAATGCGAGTATTATGCGCTGGAAGGGCTTTCTGCGCTGGTCGAAACCATAAAGCGCGTGGTGGCGCATCTCAATCCAAATTTACAGATTGAAGGGATTGTCAGGACGATGTTTGATCCTCGGAACAGCCTGACGAAAGATGTTTCTGAGCAATTACAGCGGCACTTTGGTGAAAAACTGTATCGAACTGTGATTCCGAGAAACGTGCGCTTGGCCGAGGCACCGAGCCATGGATTACCGATCGTTGCCTATGATCCGACATCTTCTGGGGCCAAGGCCTATCTCGCGCTTGCAGGTGAGCTGGTTCGACGAGAACTGGACGCAATAACAGCAATCGATCGCGGGATCACCGATCCAATGATCGAAACCGATTAATCAGTATCAGGACGTTCACAAGCCGAACGTTCTTGGGAGCAACAGCATGGCAGGTAAGAAGAGAGGGTTAGGACGAGGATTGGATGCATTGCTTGGTCCAACGCCTGGGCCTGGGCAAATCGACGCGCCATTGAGCTCTTCGAGCATTGATGATGCGCAGCCCGGTCAGGAAGCAATGCGGCTCATTCCGGTAGAATGGATCCAGCCGGGTCGGTATCAACCGAGGCGGCAATTTGATGCAACCAAGCTTGAAGAGTTAGCGGCGTCTATTCGTACCCACGGGGTGATGCAGCCGATTCTGGTTCGAAAGCTTGAGGCGCAGCGCTTTGAATTGATTGCGGGCGAGCGGCGTTGGCGCGCAAGCCAGCTTGCAGGCCTTGATCAGGTGCCCTGTTTGATTAAATCCGTCGAGCCGAAAAACCAGCTGGCACTGGCCTTGATTGAGAATATTCAGCGTGAAAACCTCAATCCTCTTGAAGAAGCGTTGGCGTTAAGCCGCCTGGTTGAAGAGTTTTCACTGACCCATCAGGAAGTTGGCGAGGCAGTGGGTAAAAGTCGAGCGGCTGTCAGTAATGCCATACGGCTATCGAAGTTGGGCGGCGTTGCTGCTGAGCTGCTGTCGGGCGGACAGTTGGAAATGGGCCACGCGAGAGCATTGCTTACCCTTGAGCCAGAAGCCCAAGGCCAGGCTGCCCGGCACATTGTGGCCAAGCAGCTCACCGTCAGGCAGACCGAAAACCTGGTAAAACGGCTACTTTCACCAACACCCGACGCGGTCATCGTCCGAAAAGACGCAGATGTGGCGCGCTTGGAGCACCGATTGTCTGACTATTTTGGGCAAGCCGTGAAACTCAAAAAGAAAGGGGCGCGCAAAGGTCAATTGATTATCGACTACAATTCCTTTGATGAGCTCGAAGGGGTCTTAACCCGAGCGGGTTTTTCTCAGCAGGACCGTAATTGACGAATACCGGTAAAAACGCAATTTCTTCAAGGATAAAGTTGAAGGCCGACCTTAATCTCTCTATACTCTGCTCGCCGAAAACTGAGGCGGTCGGTGGGTCATGCGGCACCAAAAGCATGACGATGGGTTGCTGTGTTTAAGTGGCAAGCCTTGGCCAAATCGGCCTTAGCGATGCATTTGGTTCTGCTATCGGCTATGGTTTTGGTGGCTGTGATCACCCAGTGGCGTCCGGTTTGGGCTGGTGTTGCGGGCATAGTGCTCGCGGGTTCGGCCGCAACCGCTCAAGGCATGGTGTTAAACGCCCGGGGGTTTGGCGCGCTCTGGTGGTCGCAGGTTGTAAAGTGGGTGTTGCTTGGATTGGGCGTGATTGCCTTAGTGAAAATCTGGCCTGAGCTGCCGTTACCAGGATTTTTGGTTGGCGTGGTCATGAGCCAATTGATTTGGGCTCGAATTGGATTAACGCGAGCCCAGGGTCTTAGAGCCGGCAAATAGGGTCTTAGAGCCGGCAAATAGGGTGTTGAAATGCAGCGCCGAACACGATTAGAAGGTCAGGGAATCGACGTTTAAAGAATTTAGGGCCCAATGGGCATCGGTCCAAACGCAGCATCACAGATTCACGTGACCGGTAAAGCCCGACGGGTTGTCAATGCTTCGAGCACTGAACGCCTTGAGCATGATACAGAGGCGCCAAGAGCAGGTTTGACGGTGAAACCGCTAGTGGCTAAAGAACGAATTAAGGGTTAGGGACGCAATGTCAAGCAACGCGCCAACATCACAAGAGTATATTCAGCACCATTTGACCAATTTGACCTATGGTCAATTGCCAGATGGTTCGTGGGCAATCGCACACAGCCCCGAAGAAATTAAACAAATGGGCTTTTATGCCATTAATCTCGACACCATGATTTGGTCCGTTGGGTTGGGCTTTGTTTTCCTCGCGTTATTTATCACAGCCGCGCGCCAGGCAACCGCTGGCGTGCCCGGAACGCTGCAAAATCTCTGCGAAATGACCGTTGATTTCGTTGAAACCAACATTGCACAGGTCTTTGGCAATCGTCCCAATGCATTGATCGGACCCTTGTCGCTGACGATCTTAGTTTGGGTATTTCTGATGAATATGATGGACCTGATTCCGGTCGATTTTATTCCTCATGCCGCAGCGCTCGCCGGTGTGCCCTACTTTAAGGTCGTTGCAACGACCGACCCCAATGCCACCCTTGGCATGTCCATCGGGGTGTTTATTTTAGTGCTGTATTATAATTTCAAAATCAAAGGGGCCAAAAAATTTGGCGCTAGCCTCGTGACCCATCCCATCCCCCATTGGTCGATGTATTGGTTTAACTTGATTCTCGAAACCGTCGACATGATCGCCAAGCCCCTGTCCCATGGTCTACGATTGTTCGGCAATTTATATGCTGGGGAAATGATTTTTATCCTAATTGCGCTGCTGCCGTTTTACGCGCAGTGGGCTTTATCGCTACCCTGGGCGATCTTTCATATTCTAATTATAGGATTACAGGCATTCGTTTTCATGATCTTGACCATCGTCTATTTGACGCAAGCGCATGACACGGGTGAACACTAAACGAACGGTTTAAAGTAAATGAGGAGCTAACAATGAACGAAGCACAGGCGCTTATTTTTATAGCGGGCGGTATTTTAATGGGTTTGGCTGCAATCGGCAGTGGTGTGGGTATCGGCATGTTGGGTGGTAAGTATTTGGAAGGCGTTGCGCGTCAGCCAGAACTGCAACCCATGTTGTTAACCCAACTCTTTATCGTGTTGGCACTGGTTGATGCGGTACCGATTATCGGCGTTGGTATTTCGCTTTATATGATTTTTGCACTTTAGATCCTATCCGAAGAACTGATCATCGAAGAGGTGACGCGTGAATATTAATCTTACCATGTTGGGTCAGCTCATTGCTTTTGTGATGTTTGTGGTTTTTTGCATGCGCTACGTTTGGCCTCCGCTCACGGAAATGATGCGAACCCGCCAGAAATTGATCGCGGATGGCTTAGAAAATGCTTCGAAAGCCGAGCAACAGCTTCTGCAAGCCAATGAGTCGGCTGCCAATGAGCTTGAAGCCGCGAAGCGCGAAGCGGGTGAATTGATTACCCAGGCGCGAGGACGGGCGAATCAGATCATTGATGAAGCCAAAGATCAGGCGAAAGAAGAAGCCAAGCGAATCATCGATGGGGCTCAGGAATCGATTGATCAAGAGATCAGTCGGGCCCGTGAAGCGCTACGTGGGCGCCGACTTGGCCGTTGAAGGCGCCGAGAAAATCTTGTCGCAGTCGATCGATCGGGCGGCGCATGAGGCGATGTTAACGAAGCTCTCACAAGCGCTTTAGGAGACCCAATGGCTGAAGCAGAATTAGCAACGGTCGCTAGGCCCTATGCACGCGCCGCTTTTTCAACGGCGCTTGACGAAACCGATGGTTTGGCGAGCTGGTCCAAAATGTTAGCGCTGTTGAGCGCTGCCGTGGTTGAGCCGGCCGTTGAGCGAATGCTCGATAATCCCGCTCATTCCGGGTTGGCGACAGCGCAATGGCTCACGGATTTAATGGGCGATGACCTGTCAGTGTCTGGGTCGAACTTTGTCAAAGTATTGGCAGATTTCGATCGGTTATCGCTGATTGCAACCATTGCCCAACAATATGAAGTGCTGAAAGCAAATCATGAAAAAACGGTTGAGGTCGCCATTGTCAGTGCCTATGAGTTGTCTGATGACGAACAAGCAACACTCAAAGAAGCGTTAAATCGCCGATTGCAAAGAACCGTTGAATTAGAAACTGAAACTGACAGCTCACTGCTGGGTGGTGTTGTAATCCGAACCGAAGATACTGTCATTGATGACTCGGTCCGCGGAAAACTGCAAAAACTGGCTGGAACGCTACAGTAAACTAGAACTCTTGAGGTGCGAAACATGCAACAACTGAATCCTTCAGAGATCAGTGAAATTATCAAACAGAGAATTGCACGGCTCGATGTGACCTCTGAAGCCCGAAACGAAGGCACGATCGTTAGTGTGTCTGATGGGATCGTTCGAATTCACGGCTTAGCGGATGTCCAAAATGGGGAAATGATCGAATTTCCGGGCAACTTGTTTGGGTTCGCACTGAACCTAGAACGCGACTCAGTGGGCGCGGTTGTTTTGGGCGACTACAAAGTGCTTAAGGAAGGCCAAACAGCACGCTGTACGGGCCGAATCCTTGAGGTGCCAACGGGGCCGGAATTGCTCGGTCGGGTTGTTGACGCGCTCGGTAACCCAATCGATGGTAAGGGTCCGATTAACACCAAGCAAACTGCGCCCGTTGAAAAGGTTGCGCCGGGCGTGATTGCTCGTCAGCACGTTGATCAGCCCGTTCAGACCGGACTGAAATGTATCGACTCGATGATTCCTGTGGGTCGGGGTCAGCGCGAACTCATTATTGGTGATCGGCAGACCGGTAAAACGGCTATTGCCATTGATGCCATCATTAACCAGCAAAAGTCTGGCATTAAGTGCGTTTATGTGGCCATTGGCCAGAAGGTCTCGTCCATTGCCAATGTCGTGCGGACGTTAGAAGAGCACGGCGCGATGGAAAACACCATTGTGGTGGCGGCGGGAGCATCGGATCCTGCAACCATGCAGTACATCGCGCCCTACTCAGGTTGCACGATGGGCGAATACTTCCGAGACATCGGGGAAGATGCGCTCATCATTTATGATGATTTAACCAAGCAAGCCTGGGCCTATCGCCAAATTTCTTTGCTGCTTCGTCGTCCGCCGGGTCGAGAAGCGTATCCTGGTGATGTCTTCTACTTGCACTCGCGATTCGAGACTTCTGGAGCGGTCAGCTAAGCTGAACGAAGACAACGGGTCCGGTTCTTTGACGGCGCTGCCGATCATTGAAACCCAAGCGGGTGACGTTTCGGCATTCGTGCCAACCAACGTGATCTCGATTACCGATGGTCAGATCTTTTTGGAAAGTGACATAGTTTAATTCGGGCGATCGTCCAGCTATTAACGTAGGTATCTCAGTATCACGTGTAGGTTCAGCAGCCCAAACAAAAGCGATGAAAAAAGTAGCAGGTAAATTAAAACTAGAACTTGCTCAATTTGCTGAATTAGAAGCATTCTCTCAATTTGCATCCGATTTAGATGAAGCAACACAAAAACAATTAGCTCGTGGTTCAACGAATTAATGAGTTGATGAAGCAAAAGCAATACGCTCCTATGAGTGTTGCTGAAATGGGTATTGTTTTATTTGCGGCAAACGAAGGATTTTTACAAGACGTGGCCGTCGATAAAGTCCTAGATTTCGAAGCGGCGTTGCTGAGCTATATGCACGCAGAGCACGGCGACTTTATGGCGCAAGTCGATCGCGAAGGCGCCTATACCGATGAGGTCGTTGCGACCATGCGGTCAGCAATTGAAACGTTTAAGAAGACTCAAACCTACTGATCGTCCTCGATCAGCGAAGCAGAGAACGCTATGGCGAATGCAAAAGAGCTCAGAAAACAAATTGGCAGTGTTAAAAACACGCAGAAGATTACGCGCGCGATGCAAATGGTTGCCGCCAGTAAAATGCGGAAAGCCCAAGAGCGCATGGCGAGAGGGCGTCCTTACTCCGATCAGATTCGATCGGTGATCAGCCATATGGCGAACGCCGCCAGTGAGTATCCGCATCAGTTCATGCGCGAGCGGGCGGTCTCAAGGGTGGGTTACATTGTTGTGACCACGGACAAAGGCCTTTGCGGTGGTTTGAACGTGAACCTTTTGAAAGCCACGATTGCGCATATGAAGCAGTGGGCTGAACAAGGCGTGGAAGCGGACCTGTGTTTGATTGGTAACAAAGGGATCCAGTTTTTTAGAACTTATGGCGGCCGAGTGTTGGCCGCGAGCCAAGATGTTGGTGATGAGCCCAACGCCGTTGATTTAATTGGTGGCGTAAAGGTCATGTTGGACTCTTTCGATGAGGGGCGTATCGACAAGCTGTTTGTCGTCAGCAATGAATTTGTCAACACCATGACACAGTCGCCGACTGTAGAGCAGTTGTTGCCATTAGCGGCGACGGCTGATGATCGGCTTAATCATCACTGGGATTATATCTATGAGCCAGATGCCAAAGAATTACTTGATGGCCTGCTGATTCGCTATATAGAATCCCAAGTTTATCAGGGTGTTGTAGAGAACAAAGCCTGCGAACAGGCGGCAAGAATGTTAGCAATGAAAAACGCCACCGACAACGCTGGTGACATGATTGATGAATTACAACTGCTTTATAACAAAGCGCGCCAAGCAGCGATTACCCAAGAGCTGTCAGAAATTGTCAGTGGCGCAGCGGCTGTTTAAAGCCCAACGAATTTTAAAGGTTTAGTTAAGAGGAACCGGACATGAGTAGTGGACGTATTGTACAAATTATTGGCGCCGTGATTGATGTGGAATTTCCCCGCGATCAGGTACCCAACGTCTATGACGCCCTAGTAGTGGATGACAAGGGGTTAACCCTAGAAGTTCAACAACAACTGGGTGACGGCGTAGTGCGAGCAATCGCTATGGGATCCTCAGAAGGTATCAGCCGGGGTTTGGGAGTGCATAACACCGCCGCACCTATTTCAGTTCCAGTGGGCATTGAAACCTTGGGGCGCATCATGGATGTCCTTGGGTAACCCTATCGATGAAAAGGGTCCTATTGGCGAGAAATCGCGCATGCCTATTCACCGTGATCCTCCATCCTACGCTGAACAAGCAGGTGGAAGAGATCTTTTGGAAACCGGCGTTAAGGTTATTGACCTGATTTGCCCATTTGCAAAGGGCGGTAAGGTTGGCCTCTTCGGTGGTGCCGGCGTTGGTAAGACAGTACTTATCATGGAGCTGATTAATAACATCGCGAAAGAACACAGTGGGCTTTCCGTTTTTGCAGGTGTTGGAGAGCGTACTCGTGAAGGAAACGATTTCTATCATGAAATGGGCGATGCGGGCGTTTTGGAAAAGTTGCCATGGTTTATGGCCAGATGAATGAGCCCCCCGGAAACCGGCTAAGGGTTGCCTTGTCTGGCCTCACCATGGCTGAGAAATTCCGGGATGACGGCAAAGACGTTTTATTCTTTGTCGACAACATCTATCGTTATACCTTAGCGGGAACTGAAGTGTCTGCACTCTTGGGCCGTATGCCTTCAGCGGTAGGTTATCAGCCTACGCTTGCTGAAGAAATGGGCGGCTTCAAGAGCGTATTACTTCAACCAAGACGGGTTCTATTACCTCGATTCAGGCGGTTTATGTACCAGCGGATGACTTAACTGACCCTCTCCAGCCAACACATTTGCGCACTTGGATTCGACTGTTGTATTGAGCCGTGATATTGCATCTCTAGGAATTTATCCAGCGGTAGATCCGCTGGATTCACCTCTCGCCAGCTTGACCCTTGAGTCATTGGGCGAAGAGCATTACGAAGTTGCCCGTGGAGTTCAGGCGTACTTGCAGCGTATAAAGAGCTTGAAAGACATTATTGCGATTCTTGGGTATGGATGAGCTCTCAGAAGAAGACAAGTTGACGGTTTATCGCGCGCGAAAGATTAGCCAATTTTTCTCTCAGCCCATGCACGTCGCCGAGGTCTTTACCGGCACGCCTGGCGTTTATGTGCCTTTGTCAGACACGATCCGCAGCTTCAAAGGGATCTTGGAAGGCGATTACGATGATTTGCCGGAGTCTGCTTTCAGCATGGTTGGTAGTATTGAGCAAGCCATCGAGAAAGCAAAAACACTCTAAGCCGGTAACGGGATTAGAAAGGATAAGATATGGCCACCTCCGTACATTGCAGTATTGTTAGCGCAGAGCAGGAAATTTTCTCCGGTCTGGTTGAGATGGTTGTGGCGACCGGCACCATGGGCGAGTTGGGGATCCTGCCAGGTCACGCGCCCTTGTTGAGCGGCATCAAACCCGGCCCGATTAGATTGGTACTTGAAGGTGGCGTAGATGAAATCTTCTTCGCATCCGGCGGCTTTATTGAAGTGCAGCCAACCTCGATTACGGTTTTAGCCGATACCGCTATCCGAGCAGATAACATTGATGAAGCGGCCGCTGCTGAAGCCGAGGGCAAGGCTCAAGCAGAACTTAAGGATCAACGCTCAGAGGTGGATTTTGCCCGGGTGACGGCGGACCTTCAGGAGCAAGCGGCGATGCTGCGAACCGTTCGCAAAATGCGAGAACAGAAAAATAGAATCTGATCCTAGCAAATCCCAAAGGGCGAAATGAAAACCACGCTGAATTCACCCGCGCCAACATTTAATTAAAACACGCAATTTAGAGCCCAGACAGCAGTGGTTCAGGGGGTGCGTGCGCGGTAAACTCTCATGATGAATCCTCCACTCGAAATTTGTGTCTTGGCTGCGGGCAAAGGCACCCGTATGAAGACGATGATCCCGAAAATGCTGCAGCCGATCGCGGGCACGCCGATGATCGCCCACGTGGTCTCAACGGCGCGGGCGTTGAAGTCGGTGAAAACCCATCTCATCGTCTCTGAAGATCACGCCGCCCTGAAAGCTGCGATCGAAGATCAGGGCGATCTCAATTGGGTGGTCCAAAAAGAACAGCTCGGCACGGGTCACGCCGTGCAACAGGCGGCACCCTTTTTTATGGCGGATTCCGCGGTTCTGGTGCTTTTGGGGGATGTGCCGCTTCTGCAGCCAGAAACCCTGCAGGCTTTGCTGGAGGATCCTGCGGATGTTGCCGTGCTTACGGTTCATCTACCGAATCCAGCAGGCTATGGTCGAATTCAGCGTGATGCTGCGGGCTGCGTCATCGGCATTGTCGAGGACAAGGACACAAGCCCCGCGGAGCGCGCCATTACTGAGATCAATTCCGGCATCTTTAAGATCGGCCAAGGCTTGTTGCCAGACCTGTTAGCGCAATTGACCAACCACAATGAGCAAGGTGAGTACTACCTGACCGATATCGTCTCGATTGCCGTGGCAAGGGGCTTAAACGTGGCGTCCATTACGACCGACCAGGTCGAAGCCGTCAGCGGCGTGAATGACCTGGTTCAGCTCGCCGCAGCGGAACGGTTTTTTCAACGCCGGCAAGCGCAGCAATTAATGCGCGCGGGCGTTCGGATGCTCGATCCGGCTCGAGTCGATATTCGAGGCGCTGTGACCTTTGGCCGTGACGTGGTGCTGGATGTGAATACCGTCCTTGAAGGCCCGTGCCATATTGGTGATGGGGTTGTCGTTGAAGCCGGGAGTGTTATTAAAAACAGCGAGGTTGGGGACAACTGTCTGATTAAATCCCATTCATCGCTAGAGGGTGCAAGCCTTGCCCAAGATTGCCAGGTTGGGCCCTATGCGCGGTTGCGGCCGGGCGCGGTTTTGGGTGCTGGCGTCGCCATTGGTAATTTTGTGGAAGTAAAGCAAACCACGATGGGGCCAGGCAGCAAGGCCAGTCATCTAAGTTATTTGGGCGACGCCACCATCGGCTCCCGGGTCAACATCGGCGCGGGCACCATCACCTGTAATTACGATGGGGTGAATAAATGGCAGACCATTTTAGAAGATGAGGTGTTTGTCGGCTCGAACACGGCCTTAGTGGCGCCGATCACGGTCGGGCGCGGCGCGACGATCGGCGCTGGGTCGACCATCACGGGCGCGATTCCGGATGCCGCGCTCGGCGTGGCTCGGGGTCGCCAGCGCAATATTGAAGACTGGCCGCGTCCAGAAAAAGTGCTTGATGCGCCGGGTCTGGTGAAAAAAGTAAAACAACCTAAGGCTGGAGACTAAACGATGTGTGGGATTGTGGGCGCGGCTGCCGAACGTAATGTTGTGGGCATCTTGTTAGAAGGGCTGCAGCGACTGGAATACCGAGGTTACGATTCCGCCGGGCTGACGGTGATGAATGCCGATCAACACATTAAGCGTTATCGGGCGGTTGGCAAAGTTCAGGCGCTGAAAGACACTTGCCATGCGGCGGCGCCTGTCGGGACCATTGGGATTGCGCATACTCGGTGGGCAACCCACGGCAAGCCCACTCAAAACAACGCCCACCCGCACTTGTCTTGCGAGGCGGTATCTTTAGTGCATAACGGGATCATCGAAAACCACGAGGCGCTTCGTCAGGAACTCACCGAACAGGGTTATCATTTCGAGTCTGAAACCGATACCGAAGTGATGGCGCATTTGATTCATCATTTGGTTGCGGCTTGTGGTGATTTTCGGCAAGGGGTCAGCGAGGCGTTGACTCGTTTAGAGGGTGCCTATGCCATCGCGGTTCAGCATCGTGACTTTCCAGATCGACTCATTGGTGCCCGTCAGGGTAGTCCACTGGTGGTGGGTCTCGGGATTGGTGAGAATTTTATTGCCTCGGACCCTCAGGCTTTGCGCCCGGTCACCGATCGGTTCATTTATTTAGAAGAGGGCGAGCTGGTTGAATTGACCCGAAGCGAGGTGTCGATCTTCGGCGGTCGTGAAACGTCGGTCGCGAGTCGGGCGGTGACGCTGGATTCGCGCGATGATGCGGCCGACAAAGGGGCTTTCCGGCATTTTATGCTCAAGGAAATTTACGAGCAGCCCAAAGCCATCCGCAATACGCTCCAAGGTCGCATTGGGAAAACGACTATTTTAAGTCAAGCCTTCGGCGTTGAAGCGGGCTTATTATTTGAACAAGCTGAATCGGTTCAGATCGTTGCATGTGGGACCAGCTATTACAGTGGTTTGGTGGCGAGATACTGGGTTGAGGCCTTAACCGGGCTGACCTGTCAGGTCGAGATCGCAAGCGAATGGCGATACCGAACTGTCGCGGTTGCGCCGAACACGTTATTTATGACCCTGTCTCAATCGGGTGAGACGGCAGACACCTTAGCAGCCTTGCGGCAATCAAAATCCCTCGGGTATTTAGGCAGCCTTTGTATTTGCAATGTGCCCAATAGTTCGCTGGTCCGGGAGTCGGATCTAAGCCTCATGACCGAAGCGGGCACGGAAATCGGGGTGGCGTCCACGAAAGCGTTTACCACGCAACTTGCGGATCTGTTGATGTTCGCGATGGCGCTCGGAAAATACCATGGTTTAACACCCGAACTCGAAAGCGAGCTCGTTCAGGCGCTGCATGACCTGCCAATGCGACTGGAAGAGACGCTAGAAATTAATGAACAGGTCAAGGCTTGGGCGGAACAATTTACTAATAAAGACCACGCCTTGTTTTTGGGTCGGGGCCTGCATTACCCCATTGCAATGGAAGGGGCTTTAAAGCTCAAAGAGATTTCCTATATCCACGCGGAAGGGTATCCGGCGGGTGAACTCAAGCACGGGCCTTTAGCGTTGGTAGACGAG
Organism: uncultured Pseudomonadales bacterium; assembly: GCA_905182155.1. Lineage (GTDB taxonomy): Bacteria > Pseudomonadota > Gammaproteobacteria > Pseudomonadales > Azotimanducaceae > UBA9926. The sequence continues at coordinate 48,184 of CAJJAX010000011.1, read as the reverse complement.
CAGATGCCGGTGGTTTGTGTGGCGCCAACCGATGAGCTGCTGGAAAAAGTGAAGTCCAATTTGCAAGAAGTTGCCGCCCGTGGCGGCGCGCTGTACGTCTTTACCGATCATCAAGCCGATTTTTCGGATTTTAGTGATACCCAAGTGATTATCTTGCCGCCCCTGCATCCGATGGTTGCGCCAATCGCCATTCTGTTTTGCCGTTGCAATTGCTCGCCTACCATGGGCAAGAGGAGTGATGTACTGCTCGAAATCTAATCAGTCACTGTCGAGTAAAATTGGTTGTACCGCTTTTGAGGACTAAAGATGAAATTTAATATATCACTAAAAACACTTGTACTAATTCAAGGGGTTCTCATTATAGGGACAGTAGCAATGGAGATATTTTATGAGTGGGTTGGAGTGGAACATATCCTTCCTCTTTATTCAGTTCTATGGATTGCAACTTGGTTAGAAGTTTCTAAAAATACAAAATAAGGAAACAGGTACAACGAATTCAACTCGGTGACGGTGGAGTAGGTCTTATCCGGGAACAAATTCTGATTGTTCTTGTAAAGATTGTGATGCGTTAACAATTTCTTTTTGAGCGCTTGATAATCTGCCTCGCCAAGGTCTCTTATCGCAAAGATGAAGACAATGAGCCGAACCATCTAAATCCTGGCGTTGCAGGGCTCTATCTTTGTTAGACCCCAGAACTAACCGATATACAAAGGGTACGATTATGGAAGGTCTGGCGGCAGCCGCATTTTGTTTTGGTCTTATGGGCGTTGTTGCGTTCGTTCGCTTAGAAAAACTGATTAAAACGCTGAAAGAAAAAGGGATCCTTGATCAAGACTACAAGGATGAGTAATGAACGCGCTGCAACGATTGGCTGGCACCGCCTGCTAGCGCTTTCAAGCGGCAACGCTTAGCGCTGGATTACGGGTCTGTGTGGACGAATCAAGTCAGCTGCCGGAGCGCTGCGAGCAATACGCCCTAACTTGTGCTGAGCTCGGTTTGCTCGATCACCGTGGTCTTAATGATATCTTCAAAGGTCCCATCGGGTTTGGTCACCACCAGTCGGTCAGATGATGGATGATTTAATTGGGGATCTATGCGCCCGACAACCTCCAAGCGTTCACCCGTTTGCCAGTGTTTGAAAATGACTTTGTGCATCACTCGGATAGCCTCGGATAGCGAATTTTGAAAGGGGGTTTAAGGAACGCGAGTGTACCGGATGCGCGATGGCGTGGGTACTGTTCTGGGTATCCTTTTGCCCAACCTCATGAAAAAGGGTTGGTTTCGGTGTTAAAACGTCGCAGTGATGACTGCGGGCGGTTCGAGGCAATCAACGGCCTTGCCCTAGATGGTTGCCGGGCCTTGGTGGGTTAGACGATTTCGATGATCCGTCTGGTCATTAATCCAGCTTCCATCAGTCCATCACATACGTGAAGCGATCGGCTTCCACCAGAATGGCTTCCCGATCGAGTGTCTCGGGCACAACGAAGTGACCCTGTCGTCCACAAAAACCGGTTGGTTGGATAAACTCTTCGACTAAGTGGTATTTCGGTCGATTGGTGTAATCATCGAACAAGATGGTGCAACCTGGCTTTGCTTTGGCGAGGCTATACAGGAAGCAGGCCACTCGAAATCGGCCGTCAACCAGAACAAGGTCAGGATCTGCGCCCCTTGACCAGACTGATTGGACATAGTCTTTGAACTGAGTGCGCCGATCGAAGTTGTTGGGTCTGCCTGCCCAACCGATTGGGCCAAGATCGACCCAGGTGACATCAAACCGGTCTGATGCTTTGGCCTCAGCGCGTACGTGATTAATCCAATGCTCGGAGGTATCGACTGCCAGCACCCGCGCCGTTGTATTCTGCAACACCCAGATACTGGATTTACCCACACCATATTCGGCATAGACCTGGGCATCTTTCATCACAGATTTGAAAATCTGATCATCACCATCAAACAGGAAATTCTTATTTCGCTTGCGTAACGACAGCGTCCACTTATTCACAAAGTTCACAGGCAATCTTCTTAACGGGCAGAACGCAAGAATATCACTAAGCGGGGATATCAAGGCAATTGCAACGTCATAATCCGCGCGGGTCCAGAACGAAATGTTACACTTGGAACTTGCAAGCCCTTTCGTTTCAAAGCCGGTTTGTGATGGTGCAAATGGCACGCCAATCCAGGAATGGACCCTTTTATGGATGTTACTGAAATACTTGAGTCGTTGAATCCTGAGCAACGCGCGGCTGTCACCGCGCCGCAAGGCAGCGCGCTCGTCTTAGCGGGCGCTGGCAGCGGTAAAACCCGAGTGCTCACCCAACGCATCGCGTGGCTTGCACAAACTCAAGGGTTGTCGCCTTTTGGCATTTTAGCCGTGACCTTTACCAACAAAGCGGCGGCGGAAATGCGTTCTCGAATTGAAGAACACCTCGGCATGCCGCTGCGGGGCATGTGGGTTGGCACCTTTCATAGTCTGGCACACCGATTTTTAAGAGCCCATTGGATGGATGCCGGCTTGGATCAAAATTTTCAAATCATCGACGCCGATGATCAGCTGCGTTTGGTTAAGCGGATCCTTTCGAGCCTGTCGATTGATGATAAAAAATGGCCGGCGAAACAAGCGGTATGGTGGATTAATGCCCAGAAGGATGAAGGCCTTCGACCGCAGCATATTCAAGATGAGGGTGATTTGTATATCCGGACTCATCTATCGATTTATCGAGCTTATGAGGAGGCCTGCGACCGCGGCGGTATGGTCGACTTTGCTGAGCTCTTGCTTAGGATGCACGAGACCTTGCTGGCGCAGCCAGCGCTGCTCAATCATTATCGGGATCGGTTTAAAGCGATTTTGGTCGATGAGTTTCAAGATACCAATATTTCACAATACATGATCGCTAAAAATTAATGGTGATGCAGGATCATTATATGCTGTTGGGGATGATGACCAATCGATCTATGGTTGGCGGGGCGCAAAAATCGAGAACATTCAAGTTTTGAAGGCTCAAAAGTCATTCGCCTTGAACAGAATTATCGCTCAACCGGCACCATTTTGGATGCGGCCAACGCCTTGATTGAGCACAATACCGATCGTTTGGGCAAAGCGCTTTGGACGGATTTGGGTCAGGGTGATCCATTGTCCCTGTATGCGGCTTACAACGAAATCGATGAGGCGCGTTACATCGTTGAGCGCATCAAGAACTTTTTTGCCGAGGGCAATGCCTACCGCGACTGCGCCATCCTTTATCGTTCTAACGCGCAATCCCGGGTTTTGGAAGAAGCGATGTTGCGCAGTCAATTGCCCTACCGAATTTATGGCGGCCAACGATTTTTTGAACGGGCAGAAATCCGATCCGCCTTGGCGTATCTTAAATTACTCAGTCAGCGCCATAGTGATGCCGCTTTCGAGCGGGTAGTGAACCTGCCGCCCCGAGGCATCGGTGATAAATCGATTCAGATTATTCGCGATGCAGCGCGGTCATCAAACCAATCGCTTTGGACGGCGGCTTTGAAGCTTACAACCGAGGGCGGACTAACACCCCGGGCGAGCAGCGCCGTCAGCGGTTTTCTGAGTCTGATTGATGATCTAGACGTTGCAACGGAAAACCTCGACTTAGCTCATCTGATTGAAGAGGTTATCGATGCATCCGGCCTGAAGGCCTTTTATGAAAAAGAAGGCGGAGAGAAAGGTCAGGCCAGGCTTGAAAACTTAGAGGAACTGGTGACTGCCGGCCAAACGTTTGACCCGGATGATGTGCCGCTATTTGACGACGCGGTGCAACCCGATATGACCTTGTTGGATGAGTTTCTAAGCCAGGCGGCGTTAGAGGCTGGCGCCGGGCAAGGTGATCCAAACCAAGACAGTATCCAGATGATGACCATGCACAGCGCCAAAGGCTTGGAGTTCCCGCTCGTGTTTTTGGCCGGTCTTGAAGAAGGTCTGTTTCCCCATCAAATGTCCATGGATGAGCCGGGCCGCATGGCAGAAGAACGACGGCTTTGCTATGTTGGGGTTACGCGCGCCATGAAAAAGCTTTACCTAACCTATGCCGAGTCTCGGCGCCTTAATGGTACAGATCGCTACAACCGGGTCAGCCGGTTTGTGCAGGAAATACCGGCAACGCTCATCGAAGAGGTGCGCTCCCACGAGGCGATCGTTCGGCCTGCCTATCAAACCAGCCATCAGGTTAAACGGGTTGCGAGCGACGTCTCGGGCACTGAATTTCAACTCGGCCAAAAGGTGGGCCATGCGAAGTTCGGCGAGGGCGTGATCTTGAATTATGAAGGCCATGGCCAGCAGGCCCGAGTGCAGGTTAAATTTGAGGCCGTTGGAACCAAGTGGCTGATGTTGTCGTTCGCTAAATTACAACCCATTTAAGTGAGATCGTTCATGAAATTTCTATCGGTGAGTGTCGTTATATGCACCCTGTTTTTGGCAAGTTGTGGGCCAACCACTTCTGCGCCCGAAGAAGGGGCCGCGGTTGATCTGAATAAAATTTATCGGTGGCGGATGGTGACCACCTGGCCGAAAAACTTTCCGGGGATGGGCATGGCGCCTGAAAAAATCGCCGAAAGGGTTCGGGTCATGAGCAGGGGCCGCCTGGATATCACAGTATATGGTGCTGGGGAGGTTGTACCGGCGCTCGAAACCTTTGAAGCGGTGTCCCAGGGGACGGTGCAGATGGGCCACGGCGCGTCTTATTACTGGCGGGGCAGTGTCCCGGCGGCACAATTTTTTACGGCAGTTCCCTTTGGACTGTCAGCCCAAGAGATGAACGGTTGGCTCTTGCATGGCGGCGGCATGGCTTTGTGGGAAGAGCTTTATGCGCGTTTCAATTTGGTCCCGATTTCTGGTGGGAACACCGGAACTCAGATGGCGGGTTGGTTTAATAAAGAAATTAATTCTCTCAGTGATCTTCAAGGGGTCAAGATGCGGATCCCAGGGTTGGGCGGCGAAGTCTTTGAAGCGGCTGGCGGTACGGCCGTGAATATTCCTGCCGGCGAGATCTTCACCAGCCTGCAAACCGGCGTTATTGATGCGGCAGAATGGGTTGGCCCCTTTAACGATCTGGTCCTCGGCTTTCATCAGGTCGCGAAATACTACTATTACCCCGGCTGGCAAGAGCCCGGGCCAAACCTTGAGCTCATCATCAATCAGCAAGCCTTCAATACGCTGCCAAAAGATTTACAAGCCATGCTGCGCAATGCCGCACTTGCGGTGAACAATGATGTGTTATCTGAATATACCGCGCGGAATAACCAGGCGTTGAAAGAACTGGTTGAGGTGCACAAGGTTCAGGTGCGACGTCTACCCGATGATGTCTTGGCCGCGCTTAAAGTGATCTCGGACGAGAAGGTCCAGGCGCTCGTCGGCGATGATCCGCTGAATCAACGCATCTTTGAGTCTTACCAGGCTTATCGCCGCAGTGTGATGGATTATAACGAACTGTCTGAGCGCGCGTTTCACAATACCCGGGCCAAGCTTGAAGGTTACGCGCCGTAAAGCTTTCCTGGCAACCAGGTTGCAAGCCACGGCTGCCACGCGAGGGTCAGCAGCAAGATGATCTGAATCACGATAAAGGGGACGACCCCCCGATAGATGTCGGCGGTTTTGACGGTATCTTTGGCAACCCCTCGCAGATAAAACAGGGCGAAGCCAAATGGCGGTGTTAAGAAACTGGTTTGGAGTTAATGGCAATCATAATGCCCAACCAAATTGGATCGATTCCCATCGCTAATAGAATGGGGCCGACAATGGGCACAACAACAAAAGTGATCTCGATGAAGTCGAGAATAAAGCCCAGTAGGAAAATCACTACCATCACGATGATCAAGGCTCCGGTCACGCCGCCCGGCATCTGATCAAACAGGTGCGCCACCACTTCATCGCCGCCAAACCCGCGAAACACGAGTGAAAACATCGACGCGCCGATAAGGATAAAGAACACCATGGCGGTGGTTTCAGTGGTTGAGACGAGGCCAGACTTTAACTCAGCAAAGCTCAGGCTGCGGCGTACCAATGCTAGAACGAAGGCCCCTAACGCCCCGATCCCGGCGGCTTCGGTTGGGGTTGCGGCGCCAAAAAGAATCGAACCTAAAACAAGGCCGATGAGGGACAGGGGTGGCAAGGCGCTCATCAGAAGTTGCCGCAGTGGCACCTTGGGCAGATTCGCTGCTGGCGCCAGCGACGGCCTCACGATGGCGATGGTGAGCATGAGTAAGCAATACAATCCTACTAAGACAAAGCCAGGCAGAATCGCGCCTGCAAACAGGTCACCGACCGAAAGGGATTTAGGGTTGAAAATACCCAGACTCAATTGGGCCTGTTGGTAACCGCTGCTAATGACATCACCCAGAAGCACCAAGGCGATCGATGGCGGGATAATCTGGCCCAAGGTGCCTGTGGCGCAAATTGTGCCCGTAGCAACACTGGCCGGATAGTTGCGCTCCTAACATCGTGGGCAATGCCATGAGGCCCATGGTGACCACGGTTGCGCCAACAATCCCAGTGCTGGCCGCCATCATCATCCCGACTAAGCAGACCGCCAACCCAAGCCCGCCTGGCATCCGGCCAAAGGCACGGGTCATCCCGTCGAGTAAGTCTTCTGCGATTCGGGAGCGCTCGAGGATCACGCCCATTAGCACGAACAAGGGCACCGCAATCAGCGTTTGGTTGGTCATAATACCGTAGAGGCGGTTGGGCATGGCATAGAGAAACGCCAAATCGAAATGTCCGGCAAGGATGCCAAAGCCTGCTGCGATGAGGGCGGTACCGGCCAGGGTCAATGCCACCGGATAGCCGAGAAGCAGGAATCCGAAAACGGCCAGAAACATCAGCAGGGCGGCGTAGTCCATATTATCGCCTCAGCGCTCGAATGGCCTTTGAGCCTTGGGATAAGCCTTGAAGGAACAATAAGACCGCCATGACCGGGATGAACGTTTTTAAAACAAAGACCCCGGGCAATCCACCGGGCGCGCCGGAGGATTCTAAAACCGACCAAGAAAACGCGACATAGGGCAAACTCGTGATGAACAAAAACAGACTCACGGGTAGCAGGAAGAAAATCCAGCCCAGCACTTCAACCCAATGGCGTTGCCGTTCGGTCAGGTTTCGATTGACGACATCAACCCGAACATGGCCATTCATTTTAAGGGTATAGCCGATGCTCAACATGATCAGGCTGCCATGCAAGTAGACAATCGTTTCCTGTAGTGGAATCGATCCTAGATTGAGGAAATAGCGCATGACGACCACCAGAGCGGTGATGAGCATCATCAAGAAGATGAACCAGGAAACAAAACGGCCAATGGTGCCCGATAATTGATCGATCATAGTTTCGATCTTTTCCATCAGAGCATTGCCTCGCACTCAATTAAAACGGCCAGGAACAAGATGCCCCCAACCCATTGATTGTTCTTAAAGGCGGCAAAGCTGCCCTCGCGGCTTTGATCCCGGATCAGAAACTGCTGATAACATAATAAGCCAGCGATGACGGCGAGTAGGCCTTGATACACGCCGCTGAAGTCTAAGTGGCTACCAACAGAACAGAGCAGTAACACGAAAAGAGCCTGTAATACCCCAATGATGAATCGATCAAGATCGCCAAATAAAATCGCCGTTGATTTCACACCAATGACGAGATCTTCGGCTCGGTCTACCATCGCGTACTCGGTGTCATACGCGACGACCCAAACCAAGTTGGCTAGGAACAAAAGACCGGCGGCCTCGCTGAGTGAACCTGTCACCGCGGTGAATGCCATCGGAATCCCCATCGAGAAGGCGAGCCCTAGAACCAATTGCGGGAGGTTGGTCACGCGTTTCATAAAAGGATACGCACCGGCAAAGCATGCCCCGACGGCGGCGAGCGCAATGGTCGCCGCATTGGTGGTTAAAACGAGCAGGGCCGCCAGACTCAGCAGTAAGCTCATCCACACGAGCGCCGCACGAACTGTGATGAGCCCCGTGGCCAAGGGGCGATCTTTGGTTCTTTCAACAAAGAGATCAAATTTCCGATCCGCAATATCGTTGATGACGCAGCCAGCGGAACGGGTTAAAAAGGTACCAAGCACAAAGACCAGCAATAAATGCCAACCTGGCCAGCCATCCGCGGCAATCCAAAGTGCGGCAAGGGTCGGCCAGAGGAGTAGGAGCGTGCCAACCGGCTTATCCAGCCGCGCGACAGCGAGCAGGGCTTTGAATCGGGGATCGGACAAATAGTGCGTGTTTAAGGTCATGCGAGAATATGCAGGTCTCGGTTCAAATGCGTTAGTATACCCAGCTGAGGAAATTGAGGGCGTACAATTTTACCCCCCGCCTCAAACCTTTTTAATTAATTGAGAAGATCGGTGATATGAAGAAGTGGCAATGTATTGTATGTGGTTTTATCTATGATGAAGAAGAGGGTTTACCTGACGAAGGGATCGCAGCAGGGACTGCCTGGAACGTTACTGAAGATGATTTGCTGGAACATATGGATTTTGTAGATATTGAAGATTTTGAGATGATTGAGATCGATTAATCAATATGAACTGAGGGTGGTCTATGGATCGAAGTAAGCTAACGCGAAATATTCTGATCGCAATGGTTGCAGGATTCTTGATTGGGTCGGTGACCCACTTCATGGCCTTGGATTCTGACAGTTTCATTGAAACCTATCTGGTCAGTGGTCTTTTCTACATTGGCGGACAGGTGTTTATCGCCAGTTTGAAATTACTGGTCGTGCCCTTGGTTTTCGTCTCCTTAGTGTGTGGCGCGGGTAATCTCGCGGGGCATCGAAACATGGGGGCCATCGGGTTAAAGACCGTTGGGTTGTATCTCATGACAACCGCGCTTGCCATTGTGCTTGCCCTCGGGGTTGCCAATGTGCTCAACCCGGGTCTTGGGGTTAACCTCGCCGAAGCAACAACCTTTGCGGCCAAGGACAGCCCGTCTTTGATCCAAGTGATCATTAATATCTTCCCGAGTAATCCGGTCAAGGCGTTAGCCGACGGCAATATGCTGCAGATTATTGTCTTTGCCATTTTGTTGGGCATTGCGATGACTCGAGCCGGTAACCATGGCGAGCTGATCCGGGCCTCAATGACCCGCTGGAACGAAGTCATTATGCAGCTCGTGCTGATGCTCATGCAGGTCGCACCAATCGGTGTTTTCTGCCTGATGATTACGTTGTTTGCCAAATTAGGCTACAGCGCGATCAACGATTTAATCACCTACTTCTTCTGCGTTTTATTGGTGTTAGGGCTGCATTTTTTGGTGACCTTTTCGCTGCTCATCCGATTTCTCGTTGGGGTCAACCCACTGACTTTTTACAAACGTCTGCTGCCCGTTATGGCCTTTGCCTTTAGTACCTCGGTCGAGCGGCGCAACGCTGCCGGTGACCCTAGAGGCGGTCGAAACCCGTTTGGGTGTCAGCAAAAGCATCAGCAGTTTTGTTGTGCCGTTGGGGGCGACCATCAATATGGATGGCACCGCGATCATGCAAGGGGTTGCCACGGTCTTCATTGCCCAGGCTTATAATATTGATATTGGCTTGGGCGGTTATCTTATGGTCATTTTAACCGCAACCATGGCGTCGATTGGTACAGCGGGTGTTCCCGGCGTGGGTTTGATTACGCTTGCCTTAGTGCTGTCGCAAGTGGGCCTGCCCGTTGAGGGCATTGCCCTGATCATTGGGGTTGACCGACTGCTTGATATGTCTCGAACGGTTGTGAATGTGGTGGGTGACGCAACGATCGCGAGCATCGTCCGCCCGTTCGGAAGGCGATTTTGACGACACTGTTTTTGCGCAAGAGACCCCCAAAGCGCCGGTTGCAAGCAACGCGTCTTAGGCCTGTTGGTAACGCTCAACAGCCCCGATCCAGCGTTTCATCAAAGCCTGAGTGGTAGCCTCTGAACTTTGGGCGATTCGATTTGCCAGGAGGTTGGCCGTCGGCAGTAAGTCCCCATCTCGGCCAAGGTCGGCAATCTTAAATACAATCTCACCGGATTGCCGCTCGCCAAGAATGTCCCCTGGGCCCCGAATGGCGAGATCCTGCTCTGCGATATAAAAGCCATCTTGCGAATCCCGAAGCACAGCAAGGCGTTGCTTGCTTAAAGGCCCCAATGGCGGTTGATAAAGCAGCAAGCAATAACTCTGCTGTTCGCCGCGGCCAACCCGGCCTCGGAGCTGGTGCAATTGGGTCAGCCCCAGGCGCTCTGAATTTTCGATCACCATGAAGTTGGCGTTGGGCACATCGACGCCCACTTCGATGACGGTGGTGGCGACCAAGATCTGAATCTCGCCCGCTTTGAATCGCGCCATGATCGCGGATTTCTCAGGGTTCGACATTCTCCCATGAATCAGCGCGATGTGAATGGACGGCAGCGCAGCGCTCAGCTCAGCTAAGACGGCCTCTGCCGCTTGGGCATTGAGTACCTCAGAGGCTTCGATCAGGGTGCAGACCCAATAGGCCTGGGCGCCCATTTGGCAGGCGGCTTCAAGGCGGGTCATCACGGCCTCGCGTTTGGCGTTGGCCAGCACACTGGTTTGCACGGGTGATCGTCCGGGGGGCAGCTCATCGATTACCGAACAATCCATACTCGCATAGAGCGTCATGGTGAGGGTTCTGGGTATTGGCGTTGCCGTCATGATCAGCTGATGAGGGGTGGTTTGGTTGTTGCGACCCTTATCTCGAAGGGCCATCCGTTGGTTAACCCCGAAACGATGTTGCTCATCGATAATGATCAAGCCGAGGCGCTCGAACAACACGCCCTCTTGAAACAGCGCGTGGGTTCCGATGAGCAATCGAATAGACCCGGATTCCAAATCCGCCAAGTGCTGCTTTTTAAGGCTTGCCTTCATGCTGCCGGTCAAGAGAACGGGCGCGAATCCCAGAGGCACAAGCCAGTCTGAAAAAGATCGGTTATGTTGTTCTGCCAAAATCTCGGTTGGCGCCATTAAGGCCACTTGATGACCGGCGGTGAGCGCAACCAGTGCCGCCATGGCGGCAACCACCGTCTTGCCAGAACCGACATCGCCCTGAACCAGGCGCAGCATTGGGGTTGCTTTGCCCAGGTCTTGGTTTATTTCTTCGATCACTCGATGCTGGGCTTGGGTTAACTGAAATCCTAGGCGTTCGTTCAACGCAGTGACGAGCGCTGGGTCGGCAACGAGTGCTGGCGCTTGACGCTGACTCAGCTGGCTTTTGAGCTTCACCAAGCCCAATTGATGGGCCGTGAGCTCTTCCAGGGCCAACGCCCGTTGGTGGGGGTCGAGTCCGGTCATTAAGCGCGGCACATCAGCGTCCTGGGGCGGCGCGTGCACGTACTTTAGGCAATCCATTAAATCGGGATAGTCTGGGTTTGGCAGTAAGCTAGGAAGTCCTAGGGCAAGATCCGGGCGCTTTAATCCTTGCTGAATTATTTTTCGCAGAAGGTTTTGCGAAACCCCCTCGGTAATGGGATACACCGGCGTGAGCGTTTTCGCCAGCGGTTCTTCTAAAGCATTGGTATATTGGGGATGGTAGAACTCAAGCCCGGTCGCGCCGCGGCGGGGCACGCCATAGCAACGAATTCGACGATGGTGTTCCAGGCTCTTTTGCTGGGCTTTGGAGAAATGAAAGAAACGAATCGCGATTTGTCCGGTTTCGTCCCGTAACGTCACAATTAGACTGCGCCGCCTGCCAAATTGTATCTGGGTGTGCACCACATCCCCTTCGATCACGGCGCCATGGTCGGGCGCCAAATAAACAATGGGCGTGACCCGGGTTCGGTCTTCGTATCGGTGCGGCAAATGCAGCATCAAGTCTTGTAGCGTGTAGAGGTTCAGGCGACTGAGCTTCTGGCTTTGTGCGGGGCCGATGCCTTTGAGCTCCCCAATACTGATCTGCCCCAAGGCATCAGCCATTCGAGCAGGCCATAATGGCGTCAATCTCGATGGCAGCCCCTTTGGGTAAGGCGGCAACGCCGACCGTCGCACGAGCAGGAAACGGCTCGGTCAGGGTTTCGCTAAGCAGGGTGTTAACGATTTCGAAGTCCGCGAGATCTGTAAGGTAAAGGGTTAATTTGAGGAACTGGCTTGGCCCATCCGCCGCGGCCTTGCCGATACTTGCGAGGTTGGTGAGGATCTGCCGGGTTTGTGATGCGATATCCTCACCAACGAGCAGGCCCGTGGTAGGGTCGAGGCCCAATTGGCCGCTGATAAAAACAAGATCGCCCAAGCGCATGCCTTGAGAATAAGGACCAATTGCGGCCGGTGCCTGATCGGTGTGCACGCTTTGAAGGGGTTTCGTTGCCATCAACTTCGAACGCGAACGATTTTATTAATGTTGTGAAGGTGCCGAACTTTGCGAATGACCCGAGCAAGGTGCACGCGATCTTTGACGTTGATGACGAGGTTCACCGTCGCCAGACGCGCATCGCGCTCTAAAATACTGATTCGGTCAATATTGGCCTGACTGCTGGTGATGGTTGAGGCTAAAACCGCGATCAGCCCTTTTTCGTGCTCAAGTTCCACCCGAAGCTCCACGGCAAATTCTTGATCGAGATGGTCTTCCCAGCGCACCGACATGATCTCTTCGTTTTTGTCGCGCAGTTCGCTCATGTTTTTGCAGGATTCCAAATGAATCACGATGCCGCGACCGGCACTGATATGACCAATGATGGGGTCACCGGGAATCGGACGACAGCATCGGGCATAGGTCACCACCAACCCTTCGGTGCCTTTAATGGATAAAGGGCCAATGTCGTGGGTTTGCAGCTCGGTTAAATCCAATTGATTTTCGAGCAGTCGGCGCGCAACCACGCTCGCCATTTGGTTGCCGAGTCCGACTTCGGCCAGCAGATCATCTAAATGGCTGAGCTTGGCTTTGGCTAAAACCTGTTTGATATTGTCCGGCGGCACAAGGTTCATTCTTGAATTGAGGTTGCTGAGTGCCCGGTCAATCAGGCGCCTTCCTAAGACAATCGACTCGTTTAACTGTTGCATTTTTAGGGCGCCACGAATGCCGCTTCTGGCTTTCCCGGTGACCACAAAACTGAGCCAGGCTGGGTTGGGTAAGGCGCCTGACGCTCTGATAATTTCGACGGTCTGGCCGCTTTCAAGCGCGGTGCTGAGGGGCGCTAGACGTCGATCAATTCGGCAAGCAACGCAAGAACTGCCGATGTCTGTGTGTACGGCATAAGCGAAGTCAATCGGGGTTGACCCCTGCGGCAGCTCGTAAATCTCGCCCAAAGGACTGAAAATATAGACCTCATCTGGGAACAGGTCGATTTTAACGTTTTCGATAAACTCCAAAGAGTTGCCCGCGCTTTGCTGGAGTTCAAGCAGGCCTTGCATCCATTCGCGCGCGCGCTTGTGCCCGGTTGATGCCGAGTCATCTTGGCTCTTATAAAGCCAATGGCCTGCAATGCCTTGGTTGGCGAATCGTTCCATCTCTTCGGTTCGAATCTGAATTTCGATTGGTAAGCCGTGCATTCCGAACAAGGTGGTGTGCAAGGATTGGTAACCATTTGCCTTGGGGATCGCGATGTAGTCTTTAAACCGACCCGCGACGGGTTTATACAAATTGTGAACCGCCCCCAGCGTTCGGTAACAGGTATCAACATCTTTCACGATGATTCGGAACGCATAGACGTCCATGATTTCTGTAAACGACTTTCGCTTTGCCCGCATTTTGTCGTAGATGCTGTAAAGGTGTTTTTGACGACCAATCACCCGCGCCCCCAGTTCATCCTGAGCAAGGCAGTGTTCGATTGATTTCAAAATTTTACCCACCACTTCTTTTCGATTTCCGCGGGCCCGACGAACGGCTTTTTCGATCATGCTGGATCGCAGCGGGTAGAGCGCTCGAAAGCCAAGTTCTTCAAATTCGATGCGGATGGTATTCATGCCCAAGCGTAGGGCGATGGGCGCATAAATCTCGAGGGTTTCTTTGGCGATGCGGCGACGTTTGTCGCCGTCCAAATGTCCTAGGGTTCTCATGTTGTGGAGACGATCGGCAAGCTTAACCAAGATCACCCGGATGTCCTTGGCCATCGCCAGGGTCATTTTTTGGAAATTTTCAGCCTGGGCTTCCGCTCTTGATTGGAACATGCTGCTGAGTTTGCTGACACCATCGACTAATTCAGCGACCTGCTCGTCAAACTCTGCGCCGAGTTGATCCTTGGCAACGCCAGTGTCTTCAAGCACATCATGCAATAAAGCTGCCATCAGACACTGATGGTCCATGCGCATTTCGGTTAATATATTAGCTACAGCAATTGGATGAAAAATATAGGCTTCACCAGATTTTCGCACTTGGCCGGTGTGGGCCACTTCAGCAAAGTTGTAGGCGCGGACCACTTGATCGATCTGATTTGGCGCTAAATAGTCTGCCAATTGGCTTGCGAAGGTATCGATGGTTTGCATCAACAGACTATACCAACGATTGCCCAAAATAGGATGCAAGCGTTCGTATTACTTGAGAAAAAATACTGGTGGGCCTGGATCAGCCCCCAGTTGCAGGCGGCATTAGAATTCTGGGGTTGGGTCTTTTTCGAAGGTTTCAGCTAAAAGATCCATGCTCATGGGCTCGAACTCTTCTCGAGGCTTTTGCAGCAATATCTCAGGTCCGACCAAGCCCTCAGCAATCTCACGTAAGGCAATGACCGTGGGCTTATCGTTCTCAATAGGAACCAAAGGGTCTTTGCCTTCGGTTGCAATTTGTCGAGCTCGTTTGCTTGCGACCATGACAAGCTCGAAACGGTTGTCTACGTTTTCTAAACAGTCTTCAACAGTGACTCGAGCCATGGTGTTCTCCTTGATGGGCATGCCTTGGCGCGGGATTATGACGCGCAACGACAACTTGGGCCGCGCAGTTTATCGCCAAAGCTGCAAGCAGGCAAGTAGCCGCGTCGCGGGGCTTTAGGCCGTGAGCGTCTTGATCAGTTCAGCGTGCAAGGTGGCTTGGGTCTTTATTTCGTAAGGCGTTGAGTCTTCAAAGACAATGGCGCTGAGTTGGCTGAGCGCAACCTGAAAATCGTCATTAACAATGAGGTAATCGAAGGTGTGATATTGCGCGATTTCATCACGAGCCCCTTTAAAGCGTTGCTCGACGGTTTTGAGATCATCTTGGCCGCGACCCAATAAACGGGTTTTCAGCGTTTCAAGGGTTGGCGGTAGGATGAATATGAGGTTGGCTTCGGGTAATTTTGCTTTAACCTGCTGGGCGCCTTGCCAATCAATTTCAAGAATGAGCTGTTTGCCCGTACTGATGATTCGTTCCACCTCCTCGGTGCTGGTGCCGTAAAGGTTGCCAAAGACCGCGGCATGTTCAACAAAGAGCCCTTGCTTTATGAGGTCTGCAAAGCGCGCGCGATCCACAAAAAAGTAATTAATACCATCTTGCTCGTTGGGCCGTTGCGCCCGTGTGGTGTGAGAGATGCTGACTGCGGCGCTGGGGCTTGCCGCCAGGAGGGCGCTGACCAGGCTTGTTTTACCGGTGCCGGATGCGGCCGCGATTACAAAAACCTGGCCCCGGATGATATTCGGTTTGGTTGTCATAGCCGCCAGTGACTTATACGCGATTGGTTAGAGGCCGAGATACTAAAAGAAGGGACTCGGTCTTGCAAACGAAACCAAACTTGGCAAGACGCCTGGTTATTCAAGATTTTGGATTTGCTCACGCATTTGCTCAATGGCGACCTTCATGTCGACCGCGCCAAAGGTGGACTCAACCGCGATGGCCTTCGAAGACAGGGTGTTGGCTTCTCGATTGAGCTCCTGCATCAAAAAGTCCAGACGCCGCCCGACGGGCCCGCCGTCTTCAAGGCAACGCTGAACTTCGTTTATATGGGCATCAATTCGTTCGATTTCCTCATCAACATCGGCTTTGCTGGTGAGTAATACGATTTCTTGATGAATCCTTTCTGAATCAGCGGCGAGGTCTAAGGCTTCGACGCGCATTGTTAGCCGAGCTTGGGCCCGCTTGATGATTTCGGGTGTGCCCTGCTTGAGTCCATTCAGCGTTTGGGATAACTGGGTTAGCTTTTCTAAAATGGCAATCTTGGTGGCATCGCCCTCGCGTCCGCGGGTTTGGCAAAAGCGATCGAGGGCGGTGTTAAAATGCATCAAGATGTCGTCGTCATCACTTTGAGGCACTTCGCTCGACAGGACGCCTGGCCACTTCAACAGGTCAAGACCATTGATGTCGAAAGCGCGTTGGCTGCTAGTCTCTACGGTTTTAATTGCGCTTAAAAGGCTTTGGATTAACGTTTGATCGAGATTGAATCCTGCTTGGACGGCCGTTGTTCGTCTGAGCGTGCAGTCGATCTTGCCTCGAGTGAGATGGGCTTTGGCGCAGGCTTTGAGCGCAACCTCGAGGTGGCGACAGTCCTCCGGTAATCTGAAATTGAGCTCAAGGTAGCGGTGGTTTACCGACCGAAGTTCCCAAGACAGGTTGTCGAATTCGGATAGGTCAAAGCCCGTCATGCTGTGGATCATCGGGTTGCATTCTCGCTTATAGGATTCAAGCCAGTATAATGGATTTTCCTCTCTCGCTTTTCGGATATTTATGGCTCCATTTATAAGAACGCTTAACCGACAACTGGATGCGCTGCGGCCGGTTTCAATTGTTAGGCAATACAATAAGCATGCGGAAGGCTCGGTTTTAGTCTCCTTCGGCGACACCCAAGTCATCTGTACCGCCTCTTTGGAGTCGGGTGTGCCGCCTTTTCTTCGCGGCAAGGGCCAAGGTTGGATCACCGCTGAGTACGGTATGCTGCCTCGGTCTACCCATGAGCGGATGGGCCGAGAAGCCGCCCGCGGCAAGCAGTCTGGGCGAACCCAAGAGATCCAACGCTTGATTGGCCGGTCCTTAAGGGCCGCGGTTAACCTTGAAACCATGGGTGAGTACACGATTAAAGTGGATTGCGATGTGATCCAGGCCGATGGCGGAACCCGTACCGCCTCGATCACGGGCGCTTGTGTGGCGGTGTTTGATGCCCTGGATCAGTTGCCGAAAAGCAGCGTGATCGAGAAAACCCATGTTGCCTCGGTCTCAGTGGGGGTGGTTGCCGGGCAGCCGATGTTGGACCTGGAATATGTTGAAGATGCCAATGCAGACACGGATATGAATGTGGTCATGACGGAGGCGGGTGCTTTTATTGAAATTCAAGGGACCGCTGAAGGAGAGCCTTTTACAAAAGATGAAATGAATAATATCATTCAATTTGCAGAGCAAGGGATTGCCGAATTAATTCAAATTCAAAAAATGAAGCCATAGTTTAGGAATAACCAATGGAACAGTATCAAAAGGATTTTGTAGATTTTACGTTAGCAACTGGTGTCCTTAAATTTGGTGAATTTACTCTTAAGTCTGGTCGAATTAGTCCTTATTTTTTTAACGCAGGACTATTTAATTCTGGAAGTCATTTATCACAATTAGGTATTTTCTATGCAAAAGCAATCGAAGCAAGTGGGCTTAAGTTTGATGTCCTTTTTGGCCCTGCTTACAAAGGAATTCCTTTGGCGACTGCAACAGCAATTGCGCTTAATGACAGTCTTGGAAGAAATATTCCTTACAGCTTTAATCGCAAAGAAGCGAAAGCTCACGGTGAAGGAGGCACACTGGTTGGTGCGCCACTGAAAGGCAAAGTTCTTATCATTGATGATGTGATTACCGCGGGAACCGCGATTCGGGAATCGATTGAACTCATTACCGATGCCGGCGGGCAGGTGGCGGGCGTGATCGTTGCCATTGATCGTCAGGAACGGGGTCAGCAAGGCACCCAAAGCGCGATTCAGGAAGTGCAGGCGCAGTTCAACATCCCGGTTTACAGCTTGGTGTGCTTTGATGAAATTATTGCGTATGTTCGTGATTCTGGGATCGACGTCGATTTAGCAGGAATGCTGGCCTATCGCGCGCGTTACGGCGCCGCCTGATCGCTAACGGTTGACGGCTCGTTGAGGGCTTGGCTAATCAGGGTTAACTGTTCAGTTAACCGGTGGGTTGGCAAAAGCTTAAAATCGCTTCTGATAAATTGCAGGACTCGACCTTCGATTAAGCTCGCCAATAGGTGCGCGGCACTCGATGGACTGAGCCGAGTCGCGGCATTCGGCGCAAGGTCTGCCGCCCGGAAAACCTGTCGTAATTGGGTTTCGATGCGATCAAAAAACTGTGATGCCCGTTGCCTGAGCCTCGGGACTTCTCCTGCCAATGGATCGCCCGCTAAGAGCCGGGTAATGCCCGGGTTTCGCTCACAAAACGTCAGGATGAGGGTGGTGATTTGTTGGCTGCGCGCATCGCTGTTGTGCGTGCTGCTTAGAATTAAGGTAATACGCTCGAAGATGGTTTCTTCAGCAAAAGTGATCAAGGCCTCAAACATTCTGGCTTTGCTGGGGAAGTGCCGATACAGGGCGGCCTCAGAAACGCCAACGGCGGCCGCAAGCTTGGCGGTGGTTAACCGGGCGCCGGGCTGGGATTCCAGCATTTGCGCAAGGCAGGTCAAGATTTCTTCGCGGCGGTTGGGCTTTTTGATAGCAGGCACTGTGCTCACGGGTTGGACTCAATCTTTGTCCCGACGCCTTCGTTGGTGAGGACTTCAAGCAAGACCGCATGGGCCACCCGGCCGTCAATGATGTGCGCACTGGTGACCCCGTTTGCAACCGCGTCGAGTGCACATTGAATTTTTGGCAACATACCGCCCGAGATGGTGCCTTCGTCGATCAAGCTCTTAACTTCCCCAGCGGTCAAGGTGCTCAAAAGCGTACCAGACGCATCTTGGATGCCTTCGATGTTGGTTAGCAGGATCAGTTTTTCAGCGCCGAGGGCTGAGGCGATGGCGCCGGCCACCAGATCCGCGTTGATATTGAAGGATTCACCGTCTGGGCCAGTGCCAATCGGTGCGATGACCGGAATGAGATTGCTGTTAGTGGCAATATCCAGGACCTCTCGGTTGATCTGAGTCACCTCACCAACATGTCCAATATCGATAATCTCAGGGGTGCTCAGCGCTTCCGTCATCTTCTCAACCACCATTTTTTTGGCTTCGATGAGCGAGGCATCTTTACCGGTCAAACCAATGGCCCGTCCACCGTTGCGATTAATCAGTGACACGATCTCTTTATTGACCTGGCCACCAAGGACCATTTCGACAATATCCATGGTGGCGCTGTCGGTCACCCGCATGCCATCGACAAAATGCGATTGGATCCCCAGTTGCGCGAGCAGATCGCCAATTTGAGGACCCCCGCCATGCACCACAATGGGGTTGAGGCCGACCAGCTTCATCAGCACGATATCTTTAGCGAAGCTCTGTTTGAGGGTTTGCTCGGTCATCGCGTGACCGCCATATTTGATGACAATGGTCCGTCCGGCAAAGGATTGAATATAAGGCAATGCCTCAGTTAATACTTTGGCTACATTGAGCGCTTCGTCGCGAGTCACAGTCATAATAGGTTCTCTAACAGTTTACACAAGCCAATGGATCAGCTTCGACCGGTTGATCCGAAGCCTTTGTCACCGCGGTCGCTGGCAACAAATTCGTCCACCCAGACAAAATCAGCCTGTAGCACCGGCACGATCACCAGTTGCGCGATTCGGTCAAAAGGCTGTATTTCAAACGCGGCCTCGCTTCGGTTCCAGCAAGAAATCATGAGCTCGCCTTGGTAATCCGAATCAATCAGCCCGACGAGATTCCCCAGCACGATGCCGTGTTTATGACCCAACCCGGAGCGCGGTAGGATCATCGCGGCATAATTGGGGTCCGAGAGATAGATGGCAAGGCCGGTTGGCAAAAGGTTCGTCGCGCCGGGCTGCAAGGTGATCGGCTGATCGATGCAGACTCGAAGGTCCAAGCCCGCAGAGCCGACGGTTTCGTAATCGGGTGATTGCGCCGTGTCTCGGCAGCGCTTAATTTGAACCTTCATAACGCCTCGCTTAATCGCAGTGCAATGAGCTCAACAAGGTGCTCTGAGAGGGCGCGCTTTGACATCATTGGCAGATCGACCGCACGATCTTGAAAGTAAACCGTGATCGCGTTCACATCGCTATTAAAGCCGATGTCGGTATTGGCAACATTATTCGCAACAATCATGTCGAGATTCTTGTCGATGAGCTTTTTACGGGCATAGGCTTCGACATGTTCGGTCTCCGCCGCAAACCCGATGGTAAACGGTTTATCAGTCCGCATTGCGACCTCGGCGATGACATCAGGATTTTCGACGAGCTCGAGCGTCAGGGTTCGATGGCCATTTTGATCCTTTTTGATCTTATGCTGCTGAACCAGCTTGGGTCGATAGTCCGCCACCGCAGCAACGCCGATAAAAACATCGGTCAAAGCGATCCGTGCCTGGACGGCCTCGTGCATGTCTTGCGCTGAGATCACCTTGATCAATTCGACTCGATCGGGCACCGGTAAGTGCGTGGGTCCTGAAATCAAGATGACCTGGGCGCCGGCATCCGCGGCGGCGGCGGCTAGGGCGTAGCCCTGCTTACCAGAGCTGTGATTGCTGATATAACGCACGGGATCGATGGCTTCTCGGGTCGGGCCAGCGGTTATCATCACCGTTTTCCCTTGCATGCGGCCCGTGTTGAACAGCTCACTGACCCTGAAAATCAGTTGATCGACATCCATGAGACGGCCAGCACCGGTTTCGCCGCAAGCCTGAATGCCGTCGTCTGGACCGAGGATATGCACGCCGCGCTGAAGCAGTGTTGCGCTATTGGTCTGGGTCGCAGGCTTAGACCACATGGCCTGATTCATCGCTGGCGCCACGGCGACTGGGCATTGCGCTGCGAGGCATACGGTCGTTAACAGGTCATCGCCCTGACCGCTCGCAAAGCGCGCGATGAAGTTAGCACTAGCTGGCGCAATGAGAATAAGGTCCGCCCAGCGCGCCAGTTCGATATGGCCCATAACCGATTCTGTATCCGGATTCAGCAGATCGAGGTGGACCGGATGGGTCGAAAGCGCTTGCATGGTTAACGGCGTGATAAATTCGGTGGCCGAACGGGTCATGATCACCCTGACATCACAGCCTTGATCTTGTAGCCGTCGAGTGAGTTCTGCCGCCTTATAGGCTGCAATTCCACCGGTGATCCCAAGCAGGATGCGTCGGTTTTTTAAACTAATGAGTGGATTGTTCATCATCATAGCGGCCGAATGTCACCGCATCCCGTTGAAAAAAGGGATAATACCCGCTTTGCATGCGGATCGCACGATTGGGGTTGATTGCAATCTTGCCTTGCTGGCCAATGCGACCGCTGGCCTTAATCTAGCCCTAGCGATGCGCCGTCACGGGCCAGGCGGATAAGCCTTTGTTGGCCAACAAGATTGAATAATCTTAAGGGTTCTGGTATAAAGTCGCGCTCTGAGGTCTAAGAGCTTCCACGTTTTTCCTAAAAGGAGAGACGAAGGCGGTTTAAGCGGGCTGGAGAGCGGTAAAGGGTGGTGAATTTTGGGTCCTAAGCCCAAAAGTCTTGCCCACGAATCAAAGTAGGGCGCTTGAAATTGAGCGCTCGGAAAAGGATAGAAACATGTCTAGAGTCTGCCAAGTAACTGGGAAGCGCCCGATGACCGGGAATAACGTCTCTCACGCGAACAATAGGAATCGGCGTCGATTCTTACCGAATATCCACGATCATCGTTTTTGGCTGGAAAGCGAGAAGCGATTCGTGAAACTCAGAGTCTCTGTAAAAGGGATGCGGATTATTGATAAGCTGGGTCTTGAGAAAGTGCTGGCTGATTTGAGAAGTCGATAAGAAAGGGATCGATGAAGTTTTAGCAGAAATCCGTGGACGCGGCGAAAAGGTATAGGGAGTAACTTATGAGAGAAAAAATTAAACTAGTATCTTCTGCTGAAACAGGACACTACTATACTACTACAAAGAATAAACGTCTTCATCCGGATAAGGTTGAGGTAAAGAAATTTGATCCAGTGGTTCGACAGCATGTGATCTACAAAGAAGCCAAAATTAAATAAGCTTCTGAAAACTGGAAAAGGGCGATTAAATCGCCCTTTTTTTTACCGGTCATTTAAGGCATCCCCGCCTCGACTGAGTTGCAGATGCCCCGCCTCAAGTTTTTCAAGCGTCCAGCCGGATTTTACCCAAACGCAAGTATGGTCAGCGGTCACAATCATTGGGCCGGCGTAAGGGTGGCCCGAGATGAGATCTTGCCAGGGTTGCTGGCGGGTTGCCTCGGGGCTCGTTTGAAGCGGATCGGATGAATTTGTGGGCGTTACGGCAGGCGGCAAAGGCGTTTTTAAACGCTGAATGCCGGCAACTCTGACCCGTAAGGCCACTAACTCGAGGTTGGCTTCGAGTTGATGGCCATATCGATGTTGGTGTTGCGCCACAAAGTCTGTAAAGGCGGCCGGAAGGTCGTCTTGATAGGGCACGCTCAGGGTTTGAGTTTGACCTTGATATCGAAGTTCAAAAAATCGATGAACGGTTGTGTTATCCACGCCTTCATCTGCGAGCGCGGTTCTTGCTTGCCGTAACATTTGATCGAAGCGATTGCGGATGTCTTGGGAATCACAGTCTTGCTCGATCAGATTAACGGCGCGGGTGAGTTCTCGGCCCGGTGTTGCCGCGAGCATACCGAGGGCTGAAAAGACGCCCGCATCTGCGGGGACCAACGTTTGATTCATCCCCAATCGTTCCGCTAACTCACACAGATGTAATCCGCCAGCACCACCGAAACAGCAGAGCATAAAGGCCTTTGGATCAAACCCTTTTTGAATTGAGATCAGCCTTAGGGCCTCTGCCATGGTTTCATTAGCGAGGGTCACGATGCCCTGGGCCGTTTCGATCGGCGATAAATTCAGCGACGCCCCGAGTTTTGCAATGGCCTGATGGGCCTGTTCAGAATCTAACCATAGGCCCCCCGCTAAGGGCTGATTCACCGGTAATCGCCCCAGCACGACGTTGGCATCTGTGACGGTGGCCATAATGCCGCCGAGGTTATAGCAAGCGGGCCCGGGTCGCGCGCCGGCGGAGCGGGGACCGACTTTTAGCAACCCGCCGGCATCGATTTCAGCGATGCTGCCGCCGCCCGCGCCAATGGTTTGGATGTCAATTGCAGGGATTGCTATTGGCAAGCCATTGAGTTGCATGTTTTTTGCGATCGATATCTCGCGATGAATCAAGGACACATCGGTCGAGGTCCCACCCATGTCAAAGGTCATCAGTTGCTTTGGTGCTAACAGCGCGCGCGCACCGATTAAGCCGCCTGCGGGGCCTGATAGCAGTAAGCGCACGGCTTGACCCGCGGCTTGGTCCGCTGCAAGGGTTAAACCCGATGATTGCATTACCGTTAGGCGACTGGGTGCGATTTTTCCTTGGAGTCGATCCAGGTAGCGTGCAATGATCGGCCCAAGTGCGGCATTTAGATAAGTCGCGACGCCGCGTTCGTACTCGCCCATTTCAGGCAAAATCTCTGATGACAAGCTGATAAAGAATCGATGCCCGAATCGGGCTTTCAGGATCTGCTCCTCGGTGTCGTTGACAAAGGAGAACAAAAGATTGATCGCCAGCGCTTCGGGCGGATCGTCTTCCAAGGCAGCCTCAAGGTCGTTGATCGCCTCAGGCTGCAGCGCTGTGATCAGTTCGCCAGCAGCATTGCGCCGGACCGCCAGTTCAAAGATTGCTTTTTGATCCACTGTAAGCGTTTTTTTCGTTGCGGCAAGATTGTAAAGGTCCGCGCGGTTTTGCCGACCAATCGATAGTAGATCGCCCAAGCCTTGGTTACACAGGTAGGCGGTTTTTGCACCGCGACCCTCAAGGGCGGCATTGGTTGCGACCGTTGTGCCATGAATGATGGTTAATTGACCAGAGGTGCAGAGCGCATCCAGTCCCAAGGCCGTGAGGCCTTCAAAAATAGCCTGCTCTGGTTGATCCGGCGTTGAGAGCCGTTTGTGGGTAATCAGTTGGCCGTTGTGTAGGTAGGCAAAATCGGTGAAGGTCCCGCCGGTGTCGATCCCCAGTAAATGTTCACTCATGAGCTGTGCGATAATCCTTGAAAGACAAAATGTAGCAGAAACCCTTGAGTGTCACACGCGCTCGAGCTGATACCGAGCTAACGGATACCCGGGCGCTATGCCTGAACTGCCAGAAGTTGAAACCACCCGTCGGGGAGTCGAGCCACATTGTGTCGGTCGAGTGGTTACTGGAGTGCTCGTTCGGGAGGCCAGACTGCGCTGGCCCGTGTCGCCTGAATTGGCGCAAATGGCGACGGGGCAGCGAGTGCGGGCCGTTGAGCGCCGCGCTAAATACCTTTTGATCCGATTGGATAACGGATACCTGATGCTCCACCTCGGTATGTCGGGTAGCTTACGGATTCTGCCCGCGCCAACGCCCCCTCAGAAACACGACCATGTTGATTTGATTTTGGATTCTGGCGTGTTGCTGCGCTACCGCGACCCGAGACGATTTGGTTCGATGTTTTGGTTAAATGATTTAAATCATCGGCTGTTGAAGGATCTTGGGCCGGAACCGTTAGGCCCAGAATTTAGTGGCTTAACCCTGCATGAGGCGGCCCGGGGTAAAACGAGAAATATCAAAACCCTGATCATGGATGCCAAGGTGGTGGTCGGGGTGGGTAATATTTATGCCAATGAAGCGTTGTATCTGTCAGGGATCAAGCCGACGGCTGTATCGGGGCGAATTTCTAAGATCCGTTTTGAGCGTTTGGCCCAAGCCATTCAGGTCGTTTTAACCAAAGCGATCCAAGCCGGTGGCACCAGTCTTCGAGATTTCTTGAAAGAAGATGGCACCCCGGGCTACTTTCGTCATGAGCTCAAAGTCTATGGCCGTGAGGGCGAATCTTGCGTGGGTTGTGGCGGCGCCTTGAAATCGCTGCGCATCACCGGCCGGGCAACGGTCTATTGCCCGAGCTGTCAACGTTAACCAATGCGGCCTTCTGCGATGGCATCCGCCACGGCGGGATGAACAAAACTGCTGACGTCGCCGCCGTAAGAGGCGATTTGACGGACCAAGGTTGAGGAAATGTAGGAGTACGCTTCTGAGGGCGCTAAAAATATCGTTTCCATACCCGGCGCTAGGACGCGATTCATATTGAGCATCTGAAACTCGTACTCGAAATCGGTTACCGTTCGAATGCCTTTTAAAATAACGCCTGCACCCACCTCTTTGGCAAAATCAACCGTCAAGGTATTAAAACCGCGCACTTCAACATTGCTCAGATGCGCAAGCGCTTTCTCGGCGAGCGCAACCCGAAGCTCCAGAACGCTGGGATCTTTTTGGGGACTGGTTGCGATGCCCAGCACGACGCGATCAAAAAGAATTGATGCCCGTTGCACCAAATCGGCATGGCCATTGTGAATGGGGTTAAAGGTACCTGGGTAAAGAACCGTGCTCATAGCGCATCTCCTGTATCAGACGGAAATAATACCGCACCCCGAGGCGGGATTAAATCAGTGATCCTTGATTGAGGAGCGCATAATGAACCTGCCCTGCCTGCTTTTGCCGGTAGAGTGTGAGCCCTTGATGCGCCACTTCAGCAATCACCTCGGCGGAGGGGGCCTCTAAATAGAGAAAGCCATCCGGGGTCAGAAACTCATTTTTGAGCAACATGGGGACAATATCCAAATATCGGGCGGTGTCGAAAGGCGGGTCAAGAAAGATAAGATGATAGGGTTGCACGGGTTTGGTTTGAATTAGCTTGAAGGCATCTTGCTGATGAACACGGCATTGCGTTGAATTGATCTGGAAGTCATTGAAAATTGTGCGAAAGTGTTGGGTTAGCGCCTTTGATGAATCAACAACTGTACTGGATGCGGCGCCTCGAGACAGCGCTTCAAGACTTAAAATGCCGCTCCCGGCAAACAATTCGAGACTCCGGCGACCACCGACTTTACCTTGCAGCCAGTTAAACACCGTTTCTCGAACCCGATCGGGTGTGGGCCGCAACCCGGGCCTTGGGGTAAATGAAACTTTGCGGCCGCGCCAATTACCACCGATAATTCGAAGGGTTGAAGTTTGAGAAGGGTTCGGCAAACGGCTAGACCATAAGTGAGTCAATGAATGATGGACAATGTTGCAGATCAGGCCACCCAAGGCAAGCCGGGATTGTTGGCGCGCCTGAAGCAGGGACTGGCTAAAACCCGACGGGGCTTCTCTGAACAAGTGGCTGCGTTGTTTTTGGGTGCGAAAGTCATTGATCAAGCCTTGCTTGATTCGATTGAAACCTTGTTGATTACCTCCGACTTTGGCGTCACGGTCACCCGGGGTGTGATTGATCGATTAACCCAGCAGGTGGCGCGGAAAGACCTAGCCGATGCATTGGCTTTGAAAAATGCGCTCCGAGACCATTTACTGGCTTTACTCAAGGGCACGGCGTCCGAGTTGACGCTTGCGGGGCCGGGCACCCAGGTGATCCTGATGGTGGGGGTCAATGGTGCGGGCAAGACGACGACCGCGGGTAAGTTAGCGCACTACTTTAAGCAACAAAATCGTTCGGTGCTGCTGGCCGCAGGGGACACGTTTCGAGCGGCGGCGGTTGAACAGCTCAAGACCTGGGGTGAGCGGAACGGGGTCGATGTGATTGCCCAGCATACCGGCGCCGACAGTGCGTCGGTGATCTTTGACGCGCTGGCCGCGGCCAAATCCAGGCAGTTCGATGTGTTGATTGCCGACACCGCCGGCCGTTTGCAAAATAAAAAGAATTTAATGCAAGAACTTGAAAAAATTGTCCGCGTGATCCGGCGACAAGATGAAACGGCGCCGCACAGCGTACTCTTGGTGATCGACGCCACCACCGGGCAAAATGCCATTGCCCAGGCCCGAGCTTTTATGAGTGATGTCGCGGTATCGGGTTTGGTTTTGACCAAGCTGGATGGCACGGCCAAAGGGGGCGTTGTGTTCGCGCTGACCGAAGCCTTGGGTCTGCCGATTCACTTTGTCGGTGTGGGTGAGGGGTTGGATGACTTGAAACCGTTTGATGCGGAACTGTTTGTTGACGCGATTTTACAAGAGACAGATTGATGTTGGTTTTTGATCACGTCTCCAAGCGCTACCCGAATGGTTTTGAAGCGCTGTCGGATGTTTCTTTTTCAGTTGAGGCGGGTGAGTTTGTCTTTTTGACGGGACCCTCCGGCGCCGGAAAATCGACTTTGCTGAAGCTGATCAACGGGGTTGAGCGCAGCTCGAGGGGGCAGGTTCACGTTGCCGGGCAAAATATCAGCCGGCTCCCCACCCGTAAAATACCCGACCTAAGACAGGGCATAGGTGTGGTCTTTCAAAACCATCAGTTGCTGTTTGATCGGCGGGTCTACGACAATGTGGCCTTGCCTTTATTGATTGCTGGCATGAAGCCTGCGGATATTAGTCGGCGGGTTCGCGCCGCGCTGTCCAAAGTTGGGTTAACAGGCCGAGAAGGTGATTGGCCCGAGACCCTATCCGGTGGTGAGCAGCAACGGGTTGCTTTTTGCAGGGCCTTGGCTAACGCGCCAAATCTTTTGCTTGCTGATGAACCTACTGGAAATTTAGATCCAGATCTGAGTCGTGAAATCATGTCCTTATTCTTGCAGTTTAGTCAGTTGGGGGTCACCGTCTTGATTGCGACCCATGACCTGGAACTGGTTGAGGCAATGCCCGCCCGGCGCTTGCAGCTCCAAGGCGGTCGGGTCATCGAGCCATGAAGGAATCCGCCGCCGGGTCCGGCGCCCAAATCACCCCGATCAATCGCTCGGATCGATTCAAAGCCTGGTCGCGGCACCATCGGCAGCTGTTTCGAAGTACCCTCACCACGTTGCTTGCTCAGCCCGGGGCATTGCTCATCACCTGGCTCGTGATTGGTATTGCCTTGTCCTTACCGATTCTATTGAGCTTGGCCTTGCGAGCATTATCCGAGGCAGACACTCGGCAGGTCATTCAGCCGGCAATGAGCGTCTATCTCTCGGTACCCAGCGACAGTGAGACCGCTCAGGGTCTGCTGCAAAGGCTCCGCGCATCAAAGGCGGTCCGGGACGTTCGGCTCATCACAGAACAAGCGGCGCTTTTGGAGTTCTCGAGTCTTTCTGGGTTTGGGGATGTTCTGAACGCCTTTTCCGAAAACCCGCTACCTGGGATTATTGAAGTCGTGCCCAGGGAGCGAGATGGGGCCGGTATCAAACTCCTGGCGCAGCAAATTCAAGGACAAGCGGGGGTTGACCAAGTGAACTTCGATGCCGCGTGGCTTGAGCGATTAAGCGCGATCTTGGGTATTTTGGCGCGGGTTCTCTACGCTTTGGGGGGGCTCTTTTCAGGCGCTGTGATTTTGATTATTGGCAACACGCTGAGGTTAACCATCGAAAATCAGCGCGCCGAGATTGAAATCACGAAGCTCTTTGGCGGATCAGACAGCTTTGTTCAGCGGCCGTTTATCTATCGCGGCTTCTGGTTGGGGTTTGGCGGTGCGCTGCTGGCCTGGATGATCGTTCAACTGAGCCTTTTGTATCTTTCAGGGCCGGTGGAGCGTCTCGCTCAGTCTTACCGCAGTAATTTTGCCCTAGAGGCGCTGGGTTTCGGGGAATCGATGGCCCTTTTCGCACTGGGTGCGTTGCTTGGGATCTTAGGCTCTTGGGTCTCGGTCTGGCGATATTTGAAGCAAATTCAACCAAAATAAGCCGGTCACCGTATCATTGTCACCAGATGGGCGCGGATGTTAGACTGTGCGGCCCCGAAATCAAGGGTTTAAATCGACTATGAGCGCTTATCCAATACCAATCAATATCGCCTCCCCTGGCGCTAATCTAGAGGCTTACGTGCGCGCCGTAAACTCGATTAGTGTGCTCTCGGTTGAAGAAGAACGTGAGCTTGCCGAACGGTTGCATGGTTTTGGCGATGTCGAGGCAGCCCGGCAATTGGTTTTGGCAAATTTACGATTTGTGATTTATATCGCCCGAAGTTATTCCGGTTACGGCTTGTCTGAGGCCGATTTAATCCAAGAGGGTAACGTTGGCCTGATGAAAGCGGTGAAGCGCTTCAATCCAGAATTTCAGGTGCGATTGGTTTCCTTCGCGGTGCACTGGATCAAAGCAGAGATTCATGAATATATCTTAAAAAATTGGAGAATGGTCAAAGTGGCTACAACCAAATCTCAGCGGAAGTTGTTCTTTAACTTGCGGAGCCAGAAAAACCGTTTAGGTTGGTTAAGGCACCAAGAAGTTCAGGATATTGCCGCGGCGTTGGGCGTCAAACCTGAAACCGTTTTGCAAATGGAAGGCCGACTGAGTGCTCAGGATCCATCCTTCGAATTGCCCGAGGGAGACGATGAAGATGCCTTTATTGCCTCACCTTCACAGTTTTTGGCGCAACCCGATTCTGACCCTGCGAATATCGTTGAGCACCGGGATACCCACTCGGACGAGACGGGACAATTGCGTCAGGGCTTAGCGCAATTAGATGAGCGTGCCCGAGACATTCTCACCAAGCGCTGGTTGATTGAACCGAAGGTCACGCTCCAGGAATTGGCGGTCTACTATGGCATATCTGCCGAACGGGTTCGCCAGCTTGAACAAGCGGCGTTGAAAAAACTCCGACTTAATATTCAGATTCAGTAAATCATGATGGTCAATGCCTTGATGACGTTTGCCGCCTTGAGTGCCGCCGCGTCTGTTGCCTTGGGCGCCTTTGGCGCGCATGCCCTAAAAGGGCGGCTATCCCTTGTCAATCAAGCAACCTTTGAAACTGCGGTGCACTATCAAATGACCCATAGTCTTGGGTTATTACTGGTTGGGGTCTTGATGTTGGTACTCGGCGTGAAGACCCCTTGGTTGACCGCAGCGTGGAGCTTTGCACTGGGGATTTGCCTGTTTTCTGGCAGCTTGTATGGTCTGGCGCTGCTTGGCTGGCGCTGGTTAGGCCCGATCACGCCGGTGGGTGGGGCTTTGTTGATATTAGGTTGGTTGGCATTGGCTTATGGCTTGCTGAAAGCCGCGACAAACGACCCGGTTTAGAGCACTGAATCCTGGTGACAACCCCGACCGAGCCCAAACGATCCTCAATCCGAAGTTTTGTCATCCGCCAGGGCCGATTGTCGAAAGGACAACGGCGCGGTCTTGAAGAGATCTACCCGCAATTTGAACTCAAGCAAGCGCTGCTTGGGACGCCGCAGTTGGCTTACCCACAAGCCCAACCGTTAACGCTTGAAGTCGGGTTTGGCATGGGAGATTCCTTGGCAGAAATGGCCGCCAACGCGCCAGAACGAAATTTCCTCGGGCTTGAGGTGCATGGTCCGGGGGTCGGTCACTTGATGATCCAAGCGGCGAGCTTGGGGCTCAATAATCTGCGGGTGCTCAATCTTGACGTTTGGTCCGTACTGCCGAGTTTGCCTGCCGCCAGTTTGGCGTGTTTACAGATATTTTTCCCCGACCCTTGGCACAAGAAAAGACATCACAAAAGACGCCTGATCACGGCCCTGTTTTTAGACGCTGCCGCTGAGAAGCTACAAACTGGTGGCATTCTGCATATTGCAACGGATTGGCAACCCTATGCCGAAGAAATTAAAGCCTGCCTTGAAAGTCATCCGAGTTTTAGTTTGAGTGCCGCGCCAGCGCGTGTTGAAACCAAGTATGAACGGCGCGGGCAGCGCTTGGGCCATGTTGTGACAGACCTTGCGGCGCGGGCGCGCTGAGGGGCTTAGGCGAGCAGCAATAGACTATCTAAGAATTCAAGGCCTGCCGCGGTGGGGGTGACCCGATCAGCGCTCGCGCTTATGAGCCCCTGTTGCGTGCCCTGTTGGATAAACCCGTCAAGCGCGGTTGCGGAAAGGCCAGTGGTCCGCTCGAAATCAGTCAAAGCAAAGCCATCGACCAAGCGGCAGGCATTCATCAGGAACTCTATGGGGCGTTCTTTGTTGGGAACCTGGGTAATCCGACGGTTGGGTGTCTTTAAATAGTCCTTGGGCACCCGGGTTTTTTGGGTTCTTTGAATTTCAAGCGTGGCGCTCTGGTGGCTGAGTTTTCCGTGGCCGCCAGCGCCGATGCCCAAGTAATCACCAAACCGCCAGTACGTTAAGTTGTGTCTCGATTGCAAGGCGTCGCCTCGTGCAAAGGCCGATATTTCGTAACGCGCAAAGCCCTGATCCCGCAGCCACTGCAAACCTTGATCCGTGATGGCCTGCAGGAAGGATTCAACGGGCAAATCAGGCTTTGTGCTGTAAAACACCGTGTTGGGTTCGATGGTGAGCTGATACCAAGACAGGTGTTCCGGGGCAAACTGGGCGGCGCGATCGAGATCTGCCAGCGCAGACTCAGGCGTTTGCCCGGGTAAGCCATGCATTAAATCAAGGTTAATGTTGGAAAAGCCCGCGCGCCGCGCCGATTGTATTGCGGCGCTTGCATCGATACGGGTGTGGGTTCGGCCTAACCGCTGCAAGGCAGAATCTGAAAAACTCTGTACGCCGATGCTGAGCCGGTTAATGCCGGCGGCCCGATACCCCACAAACTTGGCTTGGTCGCTCGAGCCAGGGTTGGCCTCGAGGGTGCATTCTGTTGTGGCCGTAATCGGCAGTCGTTTATCGATTTCGGTTAACAGAAACCCTAAACCGTGAGGCGATAATAGGCTTGGGGTGCCGCCGCCGAAAAACACGCTGGTGAGTTCGGCTTGAATGCCAAACGTTGCGATGTCGTGATCCAAGTCGAGGAGTAATTGATTGAGATAACGCGCCTGCAGTACCGGATCCAGTTGGTGCGATACGGGTAGGGCGTGGGCGTTAAAATCACAATAAGGACATTTTTTCTACACACCAAGGAATGTGGATATACAACCCGAAGCCGGGTTGGGTCACGCTGGGAATCGCTTTGAAAGATGCGATAACAGTTGCCGAAGCGCGATGCCGCGGTGACTCAGTCGGTTTTTTTGCTTTTGACTGAGCTCTGCGGCGCTCTGATTCTGCTTAGCAACGAAAAACAGAGGGTCATATCCGAAACCCTGGCGGCCTCGAGGTTGCTCAAGAATCTCCCCATGCCAACGGCCTTGCGCGATTACGGGATCCGGGTCATCCGCATGTAACAAAAAAACGATCGTCGCATGAAAAAAAGCAGCCCGATCGGTTTGGCCTTTTAAGGCGCGCAGCAGTTGCTGAACGTTATCGTGATCGCTTGCCGCGGGGCCTGCATACCGAGCCGAATAGATCCCCGGCGCGCCATGCAGGGCCGCAACCACCAGACCTGAGTCATCGGCTAATGCCGGCAGGCCGGTTTCTTGGGCGGCATGGCGGGCCTTGATGAGCGCGTTTTCAATGAAGCTTTGTCCGGTTTCTGGCACGGCGTCCACCCCAAATTCTTGTTGACTCACAAAGCGGCCAGGGGCCTTTAATAGCGATTGAAACTCTTCGATCTTGTGGGCATTGCCACTCGCAATGACGACCTTTGGGCCGAGTCGCTCAATAATATTGTCGGTTGAACTCGATGACATAGGGCGGATGATCCTTAGAAAATTCGATTTCGAGGGTAAACCGTAACCAATCCTTCTCTTGATTGACCACTTCGGCAAGATAGTAGATCGCGGTTTGCTCCTTGACCTCAAAGAAGGTCAAGGGCTGTGACTGGTTTAAGATGTTCAGGACCTGCCCAGTGACTACCGCCGGCACGGGCTTGCCGGTTCGGCGCACCGATAGATTCAGCAGTAACCGATTTTCTGCTCGGGTTAGCCCGTGCAGGCTGGCGGTGTCTGCCGGAACCAACAGCGACGGAAAGGCCGTGTAGTGAATCTCAAATTCGCCAACTTGGACCTTTTGCTCGGCAACCGCTGGGCCACTCAGCCATAAACTCAAGCTCAGCAGTAAGCCAAGGCGTGCCATGGCCTTGCTAAAACCCAAAAACGAGCCCACGGGGCATATTTAACAAGGCGGCAAGGGGCCTTACGAGCAGATTGTTCTCTAATAAGCTCAACCCAATAAAGATGACGATAATGGAAAAATCTAACCCACCTAACGCTGGAATGACGCGCCTGACCGGTGCGCAGATGGGTTCGGTGATTTCTCGGACGAGCTCGAGCGCCGGATTTGCCGAGTAGGGCGCAAGCCAACTGGCAATGACCAGGATTAATAGTGCGAAAAAATACAGGTTCAGCACACTGGCAATAATGGCAACCACGGACCAAAGTAAATAGACCGGCATGAAAGGGGTCCCGGTGGCCAGTAGCATCGTCAAGACGATGCCGAGCGTCTGACAGACCCAGGCTGCCATCAGGTTGGCCAAATCAATGCGTCCAATGACGGGTAACACGGCTCGAAAAGGCGAAATGAGGGGGTTGGTGGCCTTCACAAGACCTTGGGCAATCGGGTTGTAATAATTGGCGCGGCTGATCTGCATTAAAAACCGCAAATTGAGTGCTAAGACGATCAGACCACAGAGGGTCTGAACGACAAAGATCCCGCCATCAGATAAGTAATTCACAGTAGATCTCCAGTTTTTCGGGGTTTAATGGGCAGATAAGGCTTCAGATCGCGCTTTCGCCGCGGTGCAGGCAGCAGCCACCAGCGCCGTAAAATCGGCACTCGTTAGCAGGTCACACGCTGCTTCCGTGGTGCCGCCTGGCGAGGTGACGTGTCGTCTTAACGCATTCGGTGAATGCGCTGAGTCCGCCGCCATATTTGCAGCCCCCAATGCCGTTTGAACTACCAAGGTGCGGGCAACCGACGGCGCGATACCAAAAGACTCTGCTGCCGAGATCATCGCTTCCATCAGATAAAAAAAGTAAGCCGGCCCACTGCCAGAGATGGCGGTGACAGCGTCAAGATCTGATTCTTGGTCAAACCAGGCGGTGAGACCCACGCTGTTGAATAAACTTTCAACCGCTGTACAGGTGGCCGCGTCAACCGCTGGATTTGAAAATAAGCCCATCATGCCCGTTTTGACTAGGGCGGGGGTGTTCGGCATACAGCGAATCACCCGATCGGTACCCGACCACCGAGAGATTTGCTCGGTCGTCACCCCAGCGGCGACGCTGACCAGGGTTTGCTGCTGAAGCTCGGCCCGTAATTCTTGGCAAACGGTTTCAACCCAATTGGGTTTCACGCAAATCATGACAATATCCGCATCTCTGATTGCGGATTGGTTATCCGCTTGCCAGGTGAGGCCCATTTTTGTGGCGAGCGCACCTTGCTCGGAACTGGGATCCGCGACGGTAATTCGGTGGCTCGGATAACCCGCCTCAAGCAGTCCGCCGTAGATGGCCAAAGCAATATTACCACCGCCGATAAACGTTAAATGTTGTTCCATCAGTCATCCTCTTGGGGTTGTCGGGCGCCGAAGATCGCGGTGCCCACTCGGACCCAAGTTGCGCCACAGGCAATTGCGGTCTCCAGATCATCACTCATGCCCATACTCAAATCTTGAAAGTGCGGCAGACTAAATTGGTCGGCTAATTGTGCTCGAATGACGGCCAGTTGGGTAAAAAATGTTTGACGTTCTGAAAGGTCGAAGGTCGCTGGGGGCATCGCCATCAGGCCAAGTAGCTGAAGATTTTGGCAGTCTTTAACCGCGGCAACAAGGCGGGGTAAATCCTGTGGACTCACGCCGTTTTTTGAGCTTTCATTAACCAAGTTCACTTGAATGAAGGCTTTAAGGGGCGCGCGATCTTTGGGTCGTCCATCGTTCAGGCGCCGCGCGATTTTCTCAGAGGCCAAGCCGTGAACGACATCGAAATGAGCGGCGATATCGCGGGTTTTATTGGACTGAATCTGACCGATAAAATGCCAGGTGGCCTCGGGCAGCTGCGCGATCTTTGGCAGCGCATCTTGCAGGTAATTTTCGCCAAAGTCGCGTTGGCCTGCGTTCAATGCCGCCGCCACTGCCGCCACGGGCTTGGTTTTCGACACGGCCAGCAAATGAACTGCCTCGGGCGCCCGGTGATGGCGCAAACACGCTTGGTGAATTTGGGCCTTAACGGCGGTTAAATTTTCGGGAATCACGGGCTGGACGTCGTTTCGAGATGGCGTAACCTATTGTCGCATACTAAGATGCAGGAACAAGTCGGGGCATGGGCCCGGCCGCCAAAGCATGGAAAATCGGCTCAGATAGATCACAAGGACTTTTTATGGATATTACCGAACTCCTGGCGTTTAGCCATAAACAGGCTGAGAAGGCTTTGCCATTGTCTTCTGGGCTACCGCCGAGAATTGCCTCAAACGGATGCACTGGCAAATTAATGTGCCGGCACTTGATGCGAAAGAAGTCTATGGCCTCATCTACGAGATTATGAACGACAAGCAGCGTAAGGACTATGAAGAGTTTCTCGAGACAGACTTTTCCTTTGAAGTGCCTGGCATCGCGCGCTTTAGAGTCAATGCGTTCAACCAGAACAGAGGCGCCGCAGGTGTGTTTCGCACCATCCCCTCCAAAGTGTTAACCATGGAAGATTTGGGGATGGGCGAAATCTTTCGTCAAATTGCTCAGAGTACTCGTGGGCTGATTACGGTGACCGGCCCGACCGGATCCGGCAAGAGTACCACCCTTGCGGCGATGATGGATTATGTGAATGCCAACAAGTATGAACATATTTTAACCATTGAAGATCCGATTGAATTTGTTCATGAAAGTAAAAAAAGTTTGGTGAATCAGCGCGAGGTACACCGCGATACCCTGGGCTTTAATGCGGCGTTGCGGTCGGCCTTGCGTGAGGATCCGGATATTATCCTGGTCGGGGAAATGCGTGATATGGAAACGATCCGGCTTGCACTGGAAGCCGCTGAAACCGGCCACGTTGTGTTTGGCACGCTGCACACCTCGTCGGCTGCGAAAACCATTGATCGAATCATCGATGTTTTTCCAGCGGCAGAGAAATCCATGGTGCGGTCCATGCTATCGGAATCACTCCAAGCGGTCATCTCGCAAAACTTGCTGAAAAAGGTTGGGGGTGGCCGGGTTGCGGCACATGAAATTATGATGTGTACGCCGGCGATTCGAAACCTGATTCGCGAAGATAAAGTCGCTCAGATGTATTCAGCCATTCAAACCGGCGGCCAACTGGGCATGCAAACCTTGGATCAATGCCTAAAAGACCTGCTTAAAAAGGGCTTGATTACCAAAGAAGCGGCTCAGGCTAAGGCAAAAACCCCGGACGATTTTCGATAACGGGGGTGCGTTACGCGTCGGCGGTTAATCGGTTTGCTTGGCTTGGCTAAACCAGGTCTCGAGTATGAGTGCTGCCGATAGATCATCCACCCGCCCATCGGTTCTGAAGCCTTTGGCTTCAATGCTACTGAGGCGCTCGTCCACCATTTGATGGGGTCGATTAAACCGACCGGTCAACCGTCGCGCAAATTTTTCTGCTAGGCGGGACAGCTCGCTAGGCTCATCGTTCATATGCAGGGGTAGGCCAACCACAAACAAACTAGGCTCCCAGGTGGTCACTAGATGAGCAACCGTTGGCCAGTTGGGTTGACCCTGCTTTGCCTTCAGAATGGTTAAAGGGCTTGCGGTTTGCGTGACCCATTGGCCGACCGCCACGCCAATATGATGGGTCCCGAAGTCGAACGCCAGGATCGGGGCCTCGTTCATTGCGGCAGGCCCTGGCTTTGCCCGAGCAGGGTCGGATCAAAGCCCAGCTGTTGTTTTACGAACGCGTAGCGCTCGGGTATCGGCGCTTGCAGCAGCGCAACCGGGTTGGCATTGGTCACGAGCCAATCATCGGCTTGAATCTCAGATTCTAACTGTTTCGGCGACCACCCCGCGTAACCCAGGACCGCTAGCACTTGCTGACAAGGGTCTTCGGCCGCGCGATTGGCCGCACTGATATCTTCAGCAATGCGCATCGGTGGGGGGGGTTCATCGGCCCCTACAATTAAAAAAAACAGATGATCGATCTGTACGGGCCCCCCCAGCAAGACGGCGGAGCCTTGGAGCGGCTCCGGCGCATCGTGCATAAGGTCCGACAATCTCGCTTCAGCCGGCCGGTTCAAAACGAAGCCGAAGCTGCCTTCATTATTGTTTTCAAGGATGAAGATGACGGTCTCTGCGAAAAAGCCGCCGAGCATCCGGGGGGATGCTAAGAGAATGCTGTGGGTGATGGCTTGCTCTGTCATGGCTGCACGTTAACGGATCGGGCATTTTTACGGAACTGCCAAGTTCGTACGATCTCTAATACATCGGTGGTTTTTAGGAGCGCGTCAGAAAAAGGCGGAAAGGGCTCTGCCAATCGGATGATATTTTGTGCGGCCTGATCCAGAATGGGCTCGCCGCTGCTCTGCAGTACTCGAACGTCTTGTAATGTGCCGTTGGCATTGATGGCCACCAGAATTCTGAGATTGCCATAGATGCCCGCACGTCTTGCCGCCTCAGGGTAGTTCAGGTTGCCGATCGCCTCGATCTTGCGTTGCCAGGAGCGCAGATAGAATGCTTCCGGGCTTGCCGCAGCATTGACCTGGGTGAGTCGCCGAACCCGACTGGGTTCAATGGATGCTAGAGCATCAAAATCCTGGGAACGCCGGAACTGCGATAGGTCTGTCTTGAGCGCTTGGGGGCTTGATTGCGTATTCCTTGGTAAGGCGCTGATCGGTTCTATCGCATTGCGTTCAGCTTGCGCTGGGTTCGGATCATTCGCTGCAGGCCCTGATAGCGCCGTTAGAGCCGCTCGTTCTTCCGGCTTGGGGGTTCTGGGTTTGCCTTGCTGATTTTGCTCGGATAAATAATCAAACTGCTCTGGCCGAGGGGTGCTGGGCGCAAGGGTTAGCGTCACGTCCAGCACGCGACTAGGGGTCTTGGACTGCTCCTGTGAGAAAGAGACGCCTAAAATCAGCATCCCGTGTAAGACGACGGCCAGAAAGAGCGCAAAGCCCATTTTGTCCGAGTCTAGGGCGCTCAGGGTCCGCATCGGCCTTAAGGCAGCCTCGAGGTGAGATGGTCAAGATAATCGCCCGCGATATCGAGTCCTTCGCTGGCATCGAGTTCTCGAATACAGGTGGGGCAGGTTACATTGATCTCTGTGAGGTAATCACCGATGACGTCGATCCCAACAAAAACGAGGCCTTTAGCCCGGAGCACGGGCCCCACCTGATCGCAGATCCATCGGTCTCGGTCGGTGGGCGGACCGGGCCACACCACTGCCGCCGGCG
The DNA here is from genome assembly GCA_905182155.1 of uncultured Pseudomonadales bacterium. Lineage (GTDB taxonomy): Bacteria > Pseudomonadota > Gammaproteobacteria > Pseudomonadales > Azotimanducaceae > UBA9926. The sequence goes on along the minus strand of CAJJAX010000011.1, from coordinate 10,170 downwards.
GCGAGGTTGCCTCGCGTTTCACCCGCCGATGGGATTCTTGCAAGGCCAAAGGGTACCGGCTCGCCGTTGATGAGTAGGATTCGAGTATCGCCTTCGCGAATTTCAGGGAGGAATTTTTGCGCCATTATCTGCTGGCGGCCATGGTCAGTTAGCGTCTCGATGATAACACTCAGGTTTGGGTCGCCGGCTTTCACCCGAAAGATAGAGGCGCCGCCCATGCCATCCAAGGGCTTTAAAATCACGTCGCCGTGTTCTTCCTGGAAGCTGCGCAGTTGACCGGGGTCGGAGGTTACAATCAGGTCAGGAATGCAGTCGGGAAACTGCAGGGCAAATAATTTTTCATTGCAATCCCGAATGCTCCCAGGATGGTTAAAGACCGGGACCCCAGCGCGTTCTGCAAATTCCAATAGATAGGTGGCGTAGATGTAATCCATATTGAACGGTGGATCTTTGCGCATCAGGAGGAGATCGAAAGCTTCCGGGCCACTTTCATGCTCGCTCACTACATCATAGTAGTGTGCTGGGTCATCTTGAACGGTAATGGTTTGATACCGGGCTCGAAACTTGTTTTTGCTGAGCGATAGATCAGGCAGTGTCATCACCGAAATGCGCCATCCCCTGCGGGCCGCGGCGAGCATCATCGCGAAAGTACTGTCTTTTTTAGGGTTGATCGTGTCGATGGGGTCCATCACGATCCCGATATGTAAGCTCAAGGGTGTCTCCGGTGATCAGGCTGACGCATTGTAACCCGTTCTCGCGGCTCGACACACGAACCTGGCTTAGCCTCCGCTCGATTGTCGCGCTGCCCGCTCAATCGTTCGACAAGCCTAGGCTGATTTCGCTCAAACCCGAAATGGGTCCTTTTTCGATGGTTTGGCCCGGCATGATTTCCAAGGTGAAGTCCTCACTGTCGACCAGGGCCTTTGGCACGTGGGACAGCAGTATTTTTTTAACTTGGTCGGTGTCGCTCGTCAGTGCAAAACGGTTGGTCACGTGGGTAAAGCCGTTTCGTTGATCGAAAATCGAAACCGTGAGCTTGTCAACGGCTAACAATTCGCCACTGCGTTCGTAGAGGTTTTGCTTGGCTTTAAAGTCTGCTTCATTGACCCAGAGGCACATGGTGAGCTCTGAGACCTCGAAACTGTGTTTACTTTGCATCATGAACTGCCAGAGTTTGAACAACTCAAATTCCACCAGCCGGGTTTGAGTCTGGCCGCCGGTACCGGTCAGCTTGCAGCGGATCAGTTTTTGATTTTCATGTAGCGCCATGACAATAATCTCTGGGTGGTTGCCGCAGTTTAAACCAAGAATTGAGTTAGGTCATAATCTTGCGCGGGTAGCGATATATCGTGTTTGGCAATCAGGCGCTAAAGGCGTTCATCCAAGTCGCTAAAAATTTTGGCATTGAGCCGAACGTTTTGGCAATGACAGCACGAACCTGATCGAAAGCGTGCGCTCAGTTGAGGCGTCAGGCGGGCTTCGAGCTGTTTGGTGGTGCGATGGCCTTAGGCTTGCCACTCGGCAAACTCTCCGAAGCGGGTTTGCAGATGCGCCAGTAGCGCTGCGGGCGCGGTCTCGGCTCTCAAAATTCTCGACCCCAGCGTATAGGGAATAAATCCGTTCGCTCTCGCAAAGGTCACTTCTGGATCGCTAAAACCGCCTTCTGGGCCGATCGCAAGCGCGATGCGCTGAGGCGGCGTTGCGAGTGCGGGTTGTGCTTCTGAGGCGCCCACATGGGCCAAAAGCCGAAGATCAAAAGCACTATTTTGAGCCGCTGAGACCGCATCGGCAAAGGCGGTTAATGGGGCGAGCTCAGGAAGCTGTGTCCGGCCGCACTGCTCACTCGATTGCTCGATCACGGCGCGCCACGCATTCCAGCGCCCTGCGAGTTGTGCGCGTTTTTCGCTCAAATGTTGGGTCTGAATCGGAATGATTTTGCTCACCCCCAGCTCGGTTGCACGCTGCAGGGCATTGATCATGGCGTCGCGTTTGAGGATGCCTTGCAACAAGCAGGTGTACAGCGGCGCTTCACGATCGACGGGATTGAATGTCAAGGCGGTGAAACATGTTTCTTGTTTGGTGATGGTATCAATCTGAGCGGCATATTCGCCGCCTTGGCCATTAAACAAGATCACAGCATCAGCGGGCTTGAGTCGTAAGACGTTACGGAGATGATGGTGCTTTGCGCCATCGAGCTTGACGGTTGCCTGGACCGCGATTGCGGTGTCAATAAACACACGAGGGACATGCATATCAGAATCCTAGATTGTCTAGAATCCTCGCACTGGGTTTTGATTGATTCAAGGTATAAAAGTGCAAGGCCGGGGCGCCGCCCTGAATCAGCTGCTCGCAGAGCCGGGTCACGACATCCGCGCCAAAGTCTTTGATCGCGTCATCCTCCTCAAAATCTTCCAATCGCTTGACCAACCAACGGGGTAGGTCCGCCCCGCAGATGTGGGAGAAGCGTTGTAGGCCGGTCAAATTCGTGATGGGCATGATGCCGGGCACGATTGGAATCGTAATTTGCGCTTTCGTGCATTCCTCTAAAAACTGGAAGTAGGCTGCGGCGCTGTAGAAGTATTGGGTGATAGCGCCGTTGGCGCCAGCATCAACCTTTTCTTTGAAAAAAGTGATCTCGCTGGTCACGGACTTTGACTCGGGGTGAATCTCAGGATAGGCCGCCACGTCAATATGGAACCAGTCGCCGGTTTTCTCCCGAATAAATCGTACCAGCTCAGCCGCATGAATGATTTTAGGGGTTCCGAGCCCTGACTGCCGGTCGCCGCGTAGGGCAACGATTCGGCGGATGCCCGCCGTTTGATAGGCGGTTAAAAGGTCTTCGATCGTCTCCGAGTTATCGCCGCCAAAGGACAAGTGGGGCGCCGCAACCACGCCATCATCGTTGAGGGCTAAAACGGTTTGCTTGGTGCCGTCTCGGGTTGAGCCGCCGGCGCCATAGGTGACGCTGACAAACTCATGCTCAAATCGTTTGAGACGATCATGGGCGCGCCGCAGGCTGCTGGCAGCGGCCTGGGTTTTTGGCGCTGAGAACTCAAAGCTAATGGGTCGTGTGGACATGCTTGCTGACTAGACCTCGCTGGCGAGGGCTTCGGCGCGATCGGTTCGCTCCCAGGTAAAGGAGTCTTCCGTTCGACCAAAATGGCCGTAACTGGCGGTGGGCAGAAAAATGGGCCGTTTTAGATCAAGCATCTCAACAAGGCCTTTGGGCCGCAGGTCAAAATGCTTCCCTGAACAGCGCTTCGATTGCAGTTTCATCGATCGCCCGGTGCCAAACGTGTTGACGCTGATGGAAGTTGGTTCGGCAACGCCGATGGCGTAGGACAGTTGAATCTCGCAGCGCTTTGCGAGTCCGGCGGCGACAATATTTTTCGCAACATACCGGCCTGCATAAGCTGCGCTCCTATCGACCTTGGATGGGTCCTTCCCGGAGAAAGCACCGCCGCCATGACGCGCCATGCCACCGTAGGTATCAACAATGATCTTTCTACCCGTCAGGCCACAATCGCCGACCGGGACCGCCAATAACGAAGTTACCGGTGGGATTGATAAAGTACTTTGGTATCGCTGTGAAGCCAGTTTTCTGGCAGCACGGGCTTGATAATTTCTTCCATGACCGCTTCTTGAAGGTCCTTGAGAGAAACGATCGGGACGATGTTGGGTGGATAATACGACGGCATCAATGCCGACGGATGACCATTGTATCGTATCGGAATGAAACTTGGCTTTTTGCATCAGGGCGCAAGAAGATAGTTGTCCGACTTTCGAACCTCGGCCTGTTTTTAACCAGTCGGTGCGAGTAGTGATGGGTGCTGGCATGAGCACATCGGTTTCGTCGGACGCATAGCCAAACATAAGTCCCTGGTCACCGGCGCCCTGCTCCTTGTTTTCGCCTTCATCGACGCCCATCGCAATATCGGGGGACTGCTTGCCAATGGCGTTGAGTACTGCGCAGGACGCGCCATCGAAACCAACCTCAGAGCTGTTGTAGCCAATATCAAGTACTACCGTTTCGACAAATGTCTTCAATGTCTACCGAAGCTTCAGTCGTGATTTCACCGCGAGGATTACCATACCGGTCTTCACCATGGTTTCGCATGCAACGCGGGCGTCTTTGTCTTCACTGATGATGGCGTCAAGAATGGCATCAGAAATCTGGTCGGCCATTTTGTCCGGGTGGCCTTCTGAGACGGATTCTGAAGTAAAAGTGCTGTTACTGTCATGGACTGATCCTTTGTGTTTGCTTGAAAAGCTCCGCCATTCTACTTGCGCGGTAATGGTTTCCCAGCAAGCTCAGATGATAATCCTTCATCCGGATGATAAATATCAGCTCAATGCGAGAGTCCTGCCATTGATGATTAGGTAAGCGTAAGAGAGAATACCAGCGAATTTTTCAGCACCGGTTTTTCTATGAACGGAACCAAGATTGCCAATGCAGTGCGTGCGCTATCGATGGATGCAGTCCAAAAAGCAGGGAGTGGGCATCCTGGCGCCCCCATGGGCATGGCCGATATGCCGAAGTCCTATGGACGATATTTTACGCCACAACCCCGCAAACCCAGGTTGGCTGAATCGAGACCGCTTCGTGCTGTCCAATGGCCATGGTTCCATGTTGCTTTATTCCCTGCTTCACTCTGACAGGTTATGACCTGTCGATGGATGATCTGCGAAATTTCAGGCAGTTGGGTTCGATAACCGCCGGGCATCCTGAGTATGGTGAGACCCCTGGTGTCGAGACGACAACCGGACCACTGGGTCAGGGCTTTGCCAATGCTGTTGGAATGGCTATTGCGGAGCAGATATTGTCGGTGCGCTTTAACCGCGACGAATTCAATATTATTGATCACTTTACTTACGTCTTTGTCGGTGATGGTTGCCTGATGGAAGGTATCTCTCACGAAGTATGTTCTTTGGCTGGGACTTTAAAAATAGGCAAGTTAACCGCATTTTATGACGACAACGGCATCTCTATTGATGGCGAGGTCGAAGGTTGGTTTAGCGATGATACGCCGGCTCGTTTTGAAGCATACGGCTGGCAAGTTATTGCCAATGTAGATGGCCATGACAGCAATGCTATTAAGGCAGCGATAGAAGTTGCAAGAGGTGAGCCAAACAAACCTACCCTGATTTGCTGTAAAACAATTATTGGTTTTGGCTCTCCAAACAAGCAGGGCAAAGAAGATTGCCATGGCGCGCCCTTGGGTGCTGACGAAATTGTGTTAGCGCGCGAGCAGTTGGGATGGAGTCATGCCCCATTTGAGATCCCTAATGATCTCTATGAAGGTTGGAATGCTCAGGCCAACGGCGCCTCCGCCCAATCAGAGTGGAATAAGCAGTTAGATGCTTATCGCGCTGAGTTCCCCGATTTAGCCGTTGAGTTTGAAAGACGCACCAGTGGTCAGCTTCCAGAAGATTTCAGTGATAAAGCCGATGCTTATATCGCTGAGTGCCAAGCAAAAATGGAAAAGATAGCTTCTCGTAAGGCATCACAAAACTGTTTGAATGCCTTTGGGCCGCTTCTGCCGGAATTACTTGGCGGTTCGGCCGATTTAGCGGGATCTAATCTGACGATTTGGTCTGGATCCAAAGATATCAGCGCTGATAATGCTAATGGCAACTACATTTACTACGGTGTTCGTGAATTTGGTATGAGCGCTATGATGAATGGGATCGCCCTACACGGCGGGTTTATCAATTATGGTGCCACCTTCCTGATGTTCATGGAATATGCGCGTAACGCGGTACGCATGGCTGCCATAATGAAGCAGCAAAGTATCTTTGTGTATACCCACGACTCCATTGGTCTTGGTGAAGATGGTCCGACCCATCAACCGGTTGAGCAGCTGACCAATTTGAGAACCACGCCGAACCTGCAAGTATGGCGACCGTGCGATACGGTTGAGACCGTGAGCGCTTGGCAAGCCGCGATCGAGCGCCGGTCGGGTCCAACGGCTTTGGTGTTATCAAGACAGAATCTGGCGCACCAAGATCGGGATGCCGAGCAGTTCAAGGCCATCGACCAGGGCGGCTATATTCTGTTTGAGCCGGCGACGACCCCTGTCGCGATCCTCATTGCAACGGGCTCTGAAGTCGAGATCGCACGCCAGGCCGCGCTGACCTTAACCGCTGGCGGCCAGCCGACCCGGTTGGTGTCGATGCCCTGCGCCGAGGTGTTTGCGGCCCAATCCGCAAGCTACCAGCAACAGGTTTTACCGCAAGAAATGCGAATTCGAGTGGCTGTGGAAGCAGGGCATGGCGACTATTGGCGGAAGTGGGTGGGACTGGATGGCGCGGTCGTGAGCTTAGACCGCTTTGGTGAGTCCGGCCCCGGTCCCGATGTGCTCGCCCACTTTGGGTTTAGCGCAGACAATATTGTGGCGTCGGTTAAGGCCCTGTTCTGAGATGAAGCTGCCAATCCTTTCGGATCTGGACATTTCTGGGAAGCGCCTGCTCATCCGTCAGGATTTGAATGTGCCGATGAACGACGGGCGGGTGACCAGTGACGCCCGCATTCGCGCAGCCTTGCCGACCTTGCAGTATGCCTTGGCGCACGGTGCGCAGGTGATGGTTATGTCGCATCTAGGTCGTCCCAAGGAAGGCGTTGCGTTGCAGGATCAGACTGAGGTTAGTTTGGCGCCGGTGGCTAAAGTTCTTGAACAATTGCTGGGCCAATCGGTGCCACTGGTGCCTTAGGGAATGACGCGCCTAATCAACAAAATGCCGCGAGCGTGACGCTGTTAGAAAACGTGCGCATGAATATTGGCGAAGGCCAAAACGACGACGCGCTGGCGAAACGCTACGCAGCACTGTGCGACGTGTTTGTGATGGACGCCTTTGGCACCGCCCATCGAGCGCAGGCTTCAACGGCGGGTGTTGCCCAATATGCACCAGCGGTCTGTGTTGGACCCTTACTGGCCGCCGAGCTGTCGGCACTGTCCAAGGCTCTGGCGGAACCTAAATCACCGGTTGTTGCGATTGTCGGGGGGAGTAAAGTCTCAACGAAGCTCGAAGTGCTTGAGGCGCTCAGTCAAAAAGTGGACACTTTAATCGTCGGCGGCGGTATTGCGAATACCTTTATTGCGGCATCCGGCCATGGGGTGGGACGGTCTCTATATGAGCCCGCGCTGGTTGATGCCGCCAAGCGCATCAGCGCTCGGGTCCACGTGCCGCAGGTGATTGATGTGGTGGTGAGTGATCGATTGGATGCCAGCGCGCAAGCGGTGGTGAAAGCGGTGGATGCGGTTCTTGATGAGGACATGATTCTTGATTTAGGGCCGCAGACCATGGCGGCGGTGTTGCCGATGATTCAAGGGGCCGCCACGATTATTTGGAATGGCCCGCTGGGCGTCTTTGAGTTTGAAGCCTTCGCCGGGGGCACCCGCGCGCTGACCGAGGCCATTGCGGCGAGCACCGCCTTTTCATTGGCTGGGGGCGGCGATACGCTGGCAGCCATCGATACCTTTGGCGTCACGGAGAGTATCAGTTATATCTCAACCGGCGGTGGCGCATTTCTCGAATTTGTAGAAGGTAAAACCTTGCCAGCCATCGCCGCGCTTGAAGCGAGGGTTGCGCAGGACCAATTGATTAACCGTCAGTCAAAACAGGAGTAAAGCGATGGCTTTAGTGAGCATGCGGCAACTATTGGATCATGCAGCGGAGCATGAATACGGCGTGCCAGCCTTTAATGTCAATAACCTTGAACAGATTCGCGCGATTATGGAGAGCGCGGATGAAACCGATAGCCCAGTGATTGTGCAGGCCTCGGCCGGCGCTAGGAAGTATGCGGGCAGTAATTTTTTACGTCATTTGATTTTGGCGGCGATTGAGGAATTCCCGCATGGGTTCACTGCATCCGGCCATCCAGTCGGCTCCGCGATTGCCTTGAAAGCCATTGATGTCATCATGAATGAAGGACTTGCTGAGAATGTAAAAACGCCGGCATCCTATGAGTACAATGTGTTGGTCACCCAACAAACCGTTGCCATGGCGCACGCTTGCGGGGTCACGGTTGAAGGCGAGCTCGGATGTCTTGGTTCGCTTGAAACAGGCGAGGCCGGAGAAGAAGGTGGCACCGGCGCTAGCGGCACCTTGTCGATGGCGCAAATGCTAACCGATCCAGATCAAGCGGCGGATTTTATTCAACAAACCCATTGCGATGCGTTGGCCATTGCGATTGGCACCAGTCACGGCGCTTATAAATTTTCGCGCCCGCCAACGGGCGATATTTTGGACATCGAGCGAATCAAAGCCATCCATCAAAAAATTCCGAACACGCATTTGGTGATGCATGGTTCATCCAGCGTGCCCCAAGAGTGGCTTAAGGTGATTAATGCGTTTGGCGGTGAGATTCCGGAAACCTATGGGGTCCCGGTCTCTGAGATTCAGGAAGGGATTCGACATGGTGTTCGTAAGATCAACATCGACACCGATCTAAGGCTTGCCTCAACCGGTGCAATCCGACAGTTTTTAGCCGAACACCCCGCCGAGTTCGATCCCAGAAAATATCTGGCGGCATCGATGGTCGCGATGAAGGGCATTGTCAAAGCCCGATACGAGGACTTTGGCACAGCCGGTAACGCCTCAAAGATCAAACCCCTGTCGCTTGAGGCGATGGCCGATCATTACGGGTAAGCCTGGGTCGGCTTAATGGCGCGCGGATCAAAGCCTGACGGGTCAAGCCGTGACCCATGGCGCCGCTTTAGCGGTCTTGATCGAGCGCGTTTGATCAAGCGCGTTTAATCGCGTGCGTTAGCGTCTGATGATGTTTGCTGACGGCAGCACCTGAATCTGCCGCATTTTTATTGGAAATGCTTGCCTGAAACTCAAACGGGCTTCGGCGTTGAAGTGATCTGAGTGGGTTTGTCTACCTTGGTTGGTTGTTCAGAATGTTTTCAAGCGATGGCGGTTGACGCACGCGGGCTTCGGCTGTTGCCAATGGGTCGTTTGAGGTCAGTGAGGGTCAACCTCGGCGGCAATTGCAACCGGGTCGGCCACTGCCGTTGTCACCGCGGCAATCGTTCAATGATGCTTGGGCTCGCCGCGTCACCCGACGTCCGTGCACCCCGTTTTAAACTATCGCGGCGAGGGTTCCTAGAACCAGAACCGTGAGCCCCAAGATAGTCCGAGCTAGGGGCTTATGGGTCTTTCGTGGGTGTAAGGCCATCATTTCGCTGATGCGCGGCTTTAGGTCTTGACCGGTCGCCGTTGGGTCCCCACAACGCCATCGACATCCATTAAGAGCACGTCGGCCGGCCGCTTGGCAAAGAGGCCGTTGGTCACGACCCCGGCGATTTGATTAATCTGGGCTTCAAGTTGAGCAGGATCGGTAATGTTGAGGTCGTGGACATCCAAGATTTCGTTACCATTGTCGGTTTTGATGTTTTCACGCAGCACGGGGGTCCCGCCGAGGCCCACCAACTGTCGAGCGACCAAAGAGCGCGCCATTGGAATGACCTCGATGGGAAGCGGGAAAGCCCCCAACTGCTCGACCCATTTGCTGCTGTCGGCAATGCAGACAAACTGATCTGCTGCGCTGGCCACAATTTTCTCGCGAGTGAGGGCGGCCCCGCCGCCTTTGATCATGCTGAATTCTGGACAGATTTCATCGGCCCCATCAACGTAAACCGTCAGATACGACACGTCATTGAGTTCCACGACGGTAATGCCATGGGATCGAAGTCGGTCTGCCGATGCGATGGAGCTTGCCACGGCGCCCGCGAACCGATGTCGCACGCTTGCCAAGGCATCTATGAAATGGTTTGCCGTGGAGCCGGTTCCGACGCCGATATAGGCATCGACCTGTAACCAGGGATCAATATAGTCAGCCGCTGCGGCTCCAAGGAGACGTTTTATTTCATCTTGATTCATGATTAGCCCACCGAGCGCGGTTCGTTACGACGTGATGTTCAAGGTTACCTGATCAGAGTGGGGCCAAGAAAGCGATTATCCGGTACTTGGCGATTGCGGGCGGGCTTTGTGCGGTGAACGGGGTAAAGCCGGTCCAGTCTCTGTTCATTCTGAGGCGGGACGTTTGGGCCTTCTCGACAATGGTTAAACGACTGCGCTGACGCCCACCACGGCTTTTTTATCGAAGAGGCGCTATTTTATCTAATGCGCCCGGTATTCAAGCTGACATTCGATGCCGACAGCCTA